>JAFYWD010000146.1 GCA_017558205.1 Lachnospiraceae bacterium
ATTATTACCGCCACTAAAAAGTACATAGGGAATTAATACTGCTATGGCTGCTAAAAATTGAAGGAAGGTTCTGTGAATCCCTTCCACCTTTTTTATAAACTTATTTAAAAGAATAACAGTAGCATAAAAGACTGCTGCCCCCAGTCCACAAAGAATTCCAAGTAAATCTTTATTTCCCGATAAATTTCCCACTCCCGTAATCAATACGATTCCTAAGGTAGACATTACAAAGCAAATCAGCTGCTTAGTTGTTAATTTTTCCCGAAATAAAAAAGGACATACCAGGGTGACAATCACCGGTGCAAAGTAGTAGCTTAAGGTAGCAATGGAAACTGTAGTATAAGCATAGGCCTCAAACAACAAGATCCAGTTAATCCCCATAGCCATACCGGAAAATAATAATAAAGGAATTTCCTTTTTTATTTCTTTCCATGGAATTTTCTGTTTTGAAAGAAGCAAATATCCTCCGATAATTATAGCTGCCATTACCGCCCTGTATAATGCCAGTTCTCCCGATGACAGTGGAATATTTCTAACGAATATACCAAGTGTCCCGAAAATTGTCATAGAGCTTATCATCATAAAACGTGGGTTTCTTATTTTCATTCCTCTTCCTCTTCTTCCGCCAATTCTTTAATTACAAATCTTTCCAGCTGTGCCCTCAAACTTAATCCCTTCTTTTCCCGATGCTCATGTACCACCTTAATCAGGCTAAGTGTTAATTCCTTTACACAGGTCTTTGTTTCTTCATCTGTCTCTTTAATAACTCCTGCCAGCTTTGTAAGACTCTTTGCAGGCTCCTTCATAAAATCTAAAATGGTTGTTACATTAGCCTGTCTTAAGGTAACATACCAAATCTCTGCAAATGCGTGAAGCTCATCCTCATTTAATCCGTAGAGCCATTCATTAAAGGTCTCGTTCAAAAAAAGACTACTCTTATCCAGCTCCTTATTTCTTTTTAAACGCTCACCTTCTACCTGCCATTTATACAGATTATGCTGCATTAAGCCCACACTGGAGCAATCTACTACCTCGTAATCCTCATTACTTTGAAGTATCATTCCAAAAAAAGAAGATTTGGGCAAAAATTTATGAATCTTTTCTTTAATTTTATTAAAATCCACACTCTCCAGTATTTCCGGTCGAAATCCCGGACTGTCAAAGCTATATACCTGATCGATTCTTTCCTGAATCTCCTCTTCGGCATTCATGGAAGCATATACTGCAAAGTTCCCTCCCTTGGAGTGTCCTGTAATAATAAAGTGACCTTCTATCAGCTCACTCACCTGCTTTAAATACATTCTGCTGAGACTTTGTCCCATTACCGGCTCCTTAAAGAACATATTAAAGTCTTCCTTCCAGCCTACCAGTGTTTCATCGGTTCCCCGGTATACAATTACGATTGGTCCCTCTTCCAAAAAACAGGTAATGGCCGCAAACTGAGTTTCTGCTGCCACACTGGTAATTTGTGAAAAGTAATTTAATCTCATATTCCGATATCTTCTGCTTTCCACCATGGCCTTTAGCAAGGCCTTGTTATCCTTGGCATAGCGCTTATCCTCAAAGACTTTATCATAATTCATACGATTAGAAATATCATAAAGATATACCCATTCTTTTTTTTCCGAAGTATTTGGTATCAGATTGTCCAATTTTAAATAAACAAACTGGGAAAGAATAAGTGCATCAACTTCATTAAAGGGTTTATCAGAAAAGCTATATTCTTTTTGTCTCTTTAGATAGGAAACTATATGACTCACAAGCTCCTCCTTTATCAATACTTGGCTTCTAAATGCTCTATATTTTTTATCAGTACAGATACTGTACCATCCTCATTGGTTATAAATTCAATATTAGAAGAATTTCTATATTGATCCATGGGTATCTTAATTTCAATTCCGGTATCTGTTAATAAATGCTGTTTCTGATATTTTTTAACAGTACTTTCACTTTGAGGGATCACCTCCTGCCTTACCATATCATATTTTTCCATTTCCTCCTGAAATGCATCTCTTAAATCTGCTTTTTCTTCAAAAATCCGGTCCGCCAGATCTTCTACCACAAAGCCGCCTTTTTCAGCCAGTTCTTCCTGTAGAATAGCTTTTGCCTCCATCATGGCAGCACAAGCCTTATTGTCACTAAGTCCTTCTTTCTGTACCTTTTCAATGGATTTTGTAACTATATTTAATTTAGTTTTATGAGATAATTCACTGCTGCATTTTAAAAACAGATAAGAAAAATAATTTGTTTTTTCTCCATTAATATCATATTTCTTCTCAATCACTCTTACATCCATGGTTTCAAGATTGATAATAGCTGCTTCGGTAAGCTTTTGACTTTCAGAAGGAAGCACTGCTTTATAACGAATAATATCATTATGATTGTTTTCCCCGTCTCCCATGGTTCGATGGGTATAGCTTGCCTTAAAATTCATCTTTAAAAGAGCTAAATATTCCTGATCCCCCCCACGGAATCTGACTACCAGAAGATCAGCGGAAGGTATATCAACATTACTGTTCATAATACCATATAAAAGATTAGCAATCTTTTTACTTAACGGCACAAATTCTTCTTCTTTGTATTCCTTTAACCATTCATATACCTCAGACTCTTTTTGATAAAACTCACACTTTTTTGTATCATCTCCGGTAGTAAGCTTAGCTATATGCTCTCTGACAAAATCACCAAAATCCGGCCCATACTCTAATTCCGAATCTGATAAAACAGGCAGTCCTACTGTGGCATCCATAATATGTACAATCACATTTTTAATTCTGATTTCTTCCTTAACAATCATTCCCTTTATCAAAGCTCCTCCTGCGAAAATAAGGAGCCGCAGCTTCTTACCTACGGCTCCACAATCACTATCCTATTCTAAAATATCAGTTACGTCAATATCACTGATCTACAAAATCTATTTCTCTTCCTCCTTATGATATTCTGATTTTTAGGTAAGCAGTTATAAGATTTACAATCCTGTCTACCTCACAAATACTGACATTATTCAAAAATTCCTTATTTCATCAGGCCATGAATTCCATATCCTTTATTTTCTTTTGGAAATACATAATGATAAAAATAATTTCCTTGTTCATCTGTTTCATAGGATTGCCAAATAGCATCTGTTGTCGATCCTTCCATAATAGCCTTCCATTCCCCGTATTCACAAATACCTGACCAATCTGTAGTTCTCCCGGCTTCATCTGCAGTCATAACATACATCTCACCATGATAATAGCCATCCTTAAACTCACCTAACACATTGGCAATTGCAAATCCGTAAGCGAGATAATCTTCTTTTAAAATGTCGTAATCATAGCTAAAATGCTCCTGCCCTTCTCCATTCGGTAAATCCTTTTTCCATTCTCCGTTATAGTTATGCTCCAATAAGCCCAGATCAGCATATTTATTATTATCGTCATAAACCGCCGGCTGAATCCACATTCCCTTCCCATCTCGGAGTCCTTCCTTCCATTCTCCAAAATAAAAGCTATAATCAGCATAAACCGCCAGCCCCTTCCCGGAGGCCCTTCCCAAGCTGTCTGTAGAGCCGTAATAATAATAAATATCCTTTCCCTCCAGCTCCTCTACAATTTTTCTTACTCTGTCCAATCGTATGATTTCTCCCACTGCATCCAGCTGATATGCATCCCAGTATTGGTATAATTCTTCCAGCTGACCATCTTCTGTTTTTCTTTGCTTCATACTTTTGGCTTGATACTTTTCAGAACCTAAAATAGTATAAAGTGTATATCTTTTTTTCTCATTACTATTTTTCTCATCCTCTGTGGTGTTGGATACTGTTACCGTTTCTGCCGATTTTTCTGATTCATTTTTCTCTCTTACACCATCATCCGATATGAAAAAAGAATCCTCCTCCTCTTCTTTCACAGATATACTCTCTTTATAAGCTTCCTTTTCCTGCTGCTTTGCGGACTGCCGAAAAGTCCCTCCGTCAATTTCTCTTCTTATTAAAAGAAACAGGGCAATGCTTCCCAAAATAATAATGATAATTAAGCCTGCTATAACCTCTTTATTCTTTAAATCCTTCATTTCGTTTCTTCCTTCACTTTCTTCCTTCTTTCCTCTACCTTATCAAAGAATAGCAAAGGTTTTATTACACAATTCTTATGATTTTCTTAAATCTCTATCAAATCATACAGGTCGGTCCCTAAACCAATTTTAATACCGTGTTCAATACCTACTCTCCAATTGGTGGTTGGTGCAGAATCGTTAAAATGATCTCCGTGTACTTTAGGCATTCTGTCTAACTGGCTTCCCGCCATCACCGGCTGTCTGTTAACTGCATCTGCACATGCCTGATCTAAGGCCACCGGATCGAAGGAAGCAAACATTCCCACATTAGGAACAATGGGAATGTCATTTTCACTATGACAGTCACAATTAGGGGAAACATCTACTACAATGCTGATATGAAAATGAGGTCTTCCCTCTAAAACTGCTTTTGTATACTCTGCAATTTTACAATTTAAAATATCATTAGATTCATCACTGGCTGCAATTACTGCATCTACAGGACAAACACCAATACATCTTCCGCAGCCCACACATTTTTCTTCATGAATAAAGGCTTTTCTGTCCGTAACTACAGGAGCATCATGGGCGCAGATTTTTACACATCTTCCGCAGCCTATACAATTTTCAGTATAAACATAGGGTTTTCCTGCACTGTGCATTTCCATCTTACCGCCTCTGCTGCCACAACCCATTCCAATATTCTTCATAGTGCCACCAAAGCCGGTAGCTTCATGCCCCTTAAAGTGAGTCAGGGAAATGAATACATCCGCATCCATAATTGCTCTTCCGATTTTTGCTTCTTTTACATATTCTCCATTGATAACCGGAACAAGCACCTCATCCGTTCCTTTTAAGCCATCACCGATCAAGATATGGCAGCCGGTAGAAAAGGGAGAAAAGCCGTTGGTATACGCAGCATCTAAATGATCCAAGGCATTTTTCCTGCCACCTACATAAAGAGTATTACAATCCGTTAAAAAAGCTTTGCCTCCCAGGTCCTGAATTACCTTTATAACAGCTTGTGCATAATTTGGTCTTAAAAATGCCAGATTTCCCGGCTCTCCAAAATGTATTTTTACTGCAGCATATTTTTTCTCAAAATCAATATTTCCTATTCCGGCAGTAATAATCAATCTTGCCAGCTTTTGTGTAAGATTTTCATCGTAAGTAGTATGTAAATTTGTAAAATAAACTTTTGCTTTTTCCATAAATAATCTGCTCCTATCGTATCTATATGGTAAAATATCAATTTTTTACCTTCTGCTGCTCTAATAACTGATAAAGTGCCTCATCTCCAATTGATACCCAGGCATCCTCTTCTTCTTCATTTAATCCCAAATATTCCCTCAGAGTACACTCTTCTTCACTATTTCCCCACTCATAGGTATAATCATCAATAGCTTCAAATTCAATTTCACCTGCTAAATATAATTCCTTAAACTTTGGCACTTTAATTTTCTCTCCCTTCTTATTCTTTATGATAAAATGTAAAAAGGGCTGTTACAATTTGTAACAGTCCTATTTATTCTTAATATCCGATCAGCCAGTCATACATCTCCTGGTATTTTTTGGCAGAAACCTCCCATGAGAAATCTGCAGCCATAGCCCGGTCTACAATTTTATTCCATTCACGCTTTTTATCATAATAAATACGTTCTGCGTAACGTACCGTATCTAACATTTCATGTGCATTATAATTGGTGAAACTAAAACCTGTACCTGTTCCTTCGTATTCATTGTAAGGAACTACTGTATCCTTCAATCCTCCTGTTTCTCTTACAATAGGCACTGTCCCGTATCTTAATGCCATCAACTGACTCAGACCGCAAGGCTCAAATAAGGAAGGCATCAGGAAGGCATCACAGGAAGCATAAATCCTGTGAGATCTTTCCTCAGAATAATAAATGCTGGCACTTACTTTATTACCGTACTTCCAATCAAAATGACGGAACATATTCTCATACTGTTCCTCTCCCGTACCAAGGACTACAATCTGAACTGCATCCTGACAAAGCTCATCCATCATATAGGCAATCAAATCAAAGCCCTTCTGGTCTGTAAGTCGGGAAACAATTCCTATCATGAATACCTTATCATCTACTTCCAGGCCCAGTTCTTCCTGAAGAGCTCGCTTATTTTTAATTTTTTCCTTGCGGAAATTAGCTGCATTATAATTCTTTACAATATAGCTGTCTGTTTCCGGGTTAAAGGAATCATAATCAATACCGTTAACAATACCTCTAAGATCCTTGCTTCTGGCATTTAAAAGACCGTTAAGACCCTCTCCGTAGAAATCTGTTTTAATCTCTTCTGCATAAGTATCACTAACGGTAGTAATAGCATCTGCATATACCAAGCCACCCTTCAACAGATTGGCATCTTTATTACACTCCAAGCGATCAGGTGTGAAATAATAATCTGACAGCCCTGTAATATCCTTTACATCATCAATTCCCCATTTTCCCTGGAATTTCAGATTGTGGATCGTCATAACTGTCTTAATTCCTCTGTAAAAATCTCCCCCTTGGAATCTTTCCTTCAAATATACAGGTATTAAACCGGTCTGCCAGTCATGACAGTGAATTAAATCAGGACGGAAACCGATTACCGGTAATGCTGATAATACAGCCTTAGAAAAGAAAGTAAACTTCTCTATTTCATAAATAACATCGTCACCATAAGGACGGAAGCCTCCAAAGTAACCTTCATTATCAATAAAATAATATGTAATACCATCATACTCTGCTTCAAGAATACCTACATATACATTTCTCCAGTGGAAGTCCATATAGAAATTATTTTTAAATACCAGTTTATCCTTCCACTCCTGCTTCATACAGGTATACTTAGGCATGATAACTCTAACATCATAATACTGTTTATCAATGCATTTGGGCAAGGAGCCTACTACATCAGCTAATCCTCCTGTTTTAATAAATGGCACACCCTCTGATGCAACAAACAAAATTTTCTTCATTACCATCCCTCCATTTTCTTTCGTATCCTCTGTATTGCTTTGAGGATTTCTACAAATTAAATATTTATCTAATTATACACCATTTTATAACTTATTGAAAGACCATTTTATCGATACTGCAATCGAATTCTGTCAGCAATTAATGCTATAAATTCTGAATTGGTGGGCTTACCCTTTCCATGATTTACCGTATAACCAAATAAGGCATCCAAGGTTTCCATCCTGCCTCTGCTCCAGGCAACCTCTATAGCGTGTCTAATTGCTCTTTCCACTCTGCTGGGAGTTGTTTGGAAATTTTTAGCAATGGTTGGATATAAAATTTTTGTAATGGAATTCAACATTTCAATATCATCTACTGCCATGATAATAGCTTCTCTAAGATAATGATACCCCTTAATATGTGCAGGTACTCCTAGTTCATGTATCATATCCGTAACATCCTGCTCCAGGTCATGCTCTTTCTTTGGTGCTTCCTTTTGCGTCTCTGTATTTACAACATAACTGTTTTCTTTTAAGCTTCCTGCTTTCTCTCCCGGTACCGTAATCATAATCTGAAATTCTTTATTCGTATTCATTAAATCGGTAAGTATCTGAAACACTCTTTCATTATCTTTGGTAATACTTGTTTTCAGCTGTTCCATAATAATCTTCCTTTACCATTCATATTCTTGTAACTATTTATTCTTTCCAGCTACATCTTTACAACAAATTTGTTATCATATGACAGATTATAATGGTTACTCCTATTTCATTACAAGCATTAGCCCTCGCCGATATTGATAAGTTTACCTTATTTTCGCTAATATTTTCCTAATATATACAACCTGCGACCTTGCTGATTATATAAAAAAGCAATAAATGTGCCGGATAAAAAATATAAAAAGCATATTTTATCTGTCTTCCTCTTTTGCCGTTATAAAATGCTATAGGTAAAAAGGCAAAAATTGCCTTCCATGACCAAAGAAAGGAGGCTCCCCCCGCTATCAGCTGTAAGCTTCGAAATCTTCTAAAATAATATAATACTGCAATCGTAACAATTCCGTATTGTCCATAATCAAAGCATAGCAGCTCTCCCACTATTGCTACGATAATTGTGAACAGTACCGTTAAGCTGAATTTTAAAAAGTAATTAACTCTTGTGTTTTCAATTTTTTCCAACAGAATCATTAACAAAATTCCCAGAGCTAACTCCCAGAACACATTCTGATATTCCTTTACCCAGATTTCACCCTTTAATGCCAGATTAAAAGGAATTTCAGAAATCAAAGCAAACAAAATCATTCTTATTAAATATTTTCCGCGATTTTGAGTATGCACAAAGCCCTCTACCAGCAAAAAGCAAAAAATAGGAAAGGCTATCCGTCCTATATTTCTAAAGGGCATGTAAAGACTTTGCCAAAAATTTGTGTCAAAGCCGGGTGTTAAGATAAAGCGCTGAATAAGCACTGCTCCTATGTGGTCAATCGTCATAGTAAGCAACGCTATTATTTTCAAAGTACTTCCACTGATTCCAAAACTCTTTCCTTCTATCTCCATACCATCCTCCTTGATTTCTCAATTCAAAGTTTCGTTTTTCGAAACAACGAAAAACCAAACTTTGAAAACAGGCCCTTGACCTAACATATAAAAAGCTGCTGCAGGATATGGCAGCAGCTTTACTTTATTTATTCTTTTCATAAATAATCCATAATCCCTTTAGTAAAAGATCCTCATCCAGAGTAATTTCTTTTTTGCAAAAGGGAATAATTTTTTTCGCCAGTCCTCCGGTTGCTACCACGGTAGCTTTTTCTCCCAGTTCTTCCTCCATCCGTTCAATAATACCGTCAATGGCACCTGCATTACTATACAGGATTCCGCTTTTCATGCAATCTATGGTATTCTTTCCTATCACTTTTTTAGGAGCATCGATACTGATTCCGCTAAGCTGGGATGCTCTTTGCGTTAAGGCATCCAAAGAAATTCTGACTCCCGGTAAAATCATACCGCCTACATAAGTTTTATTATGATCTACTACAGAAACAGTAGTCGCCGTTCCCATATCTACAATAATCAAGGGTACCGGATATTCCGCAATTCCGGCTACCGCATCTGCTACTAAATCTGCCCCCAGCTGAGCCGGCTGATCCATTTTAATATTTAAACCGGTTTTCAATCCCGGGCCCAAAACAAATACCTCTTTTTTTATAATCTTTTCCACCGCCAGCTTGGCTACGTTGGTAACCTGAGGTACTACCGAGGAAATAATTCCTCCTTCTATTTCTGAAGCCTTAATATGATAAATATCTAAAACATTTTTAATATCTACTGCATATTCCAATTCTGTTTTTGTCCTGACTGTAGAAAGACGTTCTATAAAATAGGTTCTGTTTCTGTCTATACAGCCGATTACAATATTTGTATTTCCGATATCTAATGCTAAAATCATAGCTGTTATTTTAAAAAGAAGCTGTATTTCTTCTTTTTCTCTCCTTCCTTTTATCCGGCTATATTCCTGTTTCCTGCCTTATAAATTTTAACCAGTACCTTGGCTAAAATACCACCAATAATCATGGCTGCTACAGCTTCCGGTATTCCTGCTCCAAAAACAGTACCAAGAATCAGACCAAATACAGCCTGAACTTCCACTTCCTTAGCTGCAGCATACTGAGGTGCCAATAACAGATAGATGCTTCCCATTACCAGAATAGTATGAAACATAGATGCCAAAAAAGGTATGACCATAAATGACAGATTCTGATTCATCTTTACCTTTTTTACAAAAAGCCACAACCAGCCTGCTACTACTCCCAATACAATTCTGCAGCCAACGGAAATCCAGATAGCTTTCCCCGCACCTATCAGACCGGTAGTACTTAAAAACGGTGAAAAGGCGAAGGACAGCAGGGTAGGTGCGATCGTATTACTGATCATGGAACATACTCCGAAGGTAGCTCCCAGAATTCCTCCTGCCAAAGGCCCCAGGACAATGGCTCCTACAATTACCGGAATATGCACTGTAGTTGCTTTAATTACCGGTAATTGAATCATTCCAAGTGGAGTATTTGCAAGCAAAATCACTATGGCCATCATCAAAGCTACCGTAACACTCCAGCGTAAGTCTTTTTTCATATTTTTCATTTTGTCTCCTCCTGTTGTCGCTCCCTATGGGATGCAATACATTAACATAATGATAAAATTTTATCCAATATTATTTTCGATGCTTCTTCCTTAGTCATCTTATCTAACTCAATCTCTTCCTCTTTGGTTATAAGAGTTAAGACATTAGTATCTGTTTGAAAGCCTGCACCCTCCACCTTCAGGTTGTTGGCTGCAATCATATCAAGATTTTTATTTATCAGTTTTTTCCTGGAATTTTCCAGCATATTCCGGGTCTCCATGGAAAAACCGCAAAGAAACTGTCCTTCTCTCTTATGCTCTCCCAGATATTTTAAAATATCATCCGTTCTTTCCAAAGAAATAGAAGGTGCTTCTTCTTTTTTCTTCATCTTTTCCTCACATACCTCTGAGGGACGGTAATCAGCTACCGCTGCCGCCTTGATAATAATATCCTGCTGATCACTAATGGCTGTTACTGCTTCAAACATATCCTTAGCAGAAGTAACAGGAATTACTGTTACAAAAGGAGGCGGTGCAATACTTACTTTACCACTGACTAAAGTAACCTCTGCTCCTCTTTGCATGGCTACCCTTGCCAGGGCATACCCCATTTTCCCCGAAGAATGATTGGTTATATATCTTACGGGATCAATTTTTTCCTGCGTAGGGCCTGCGGTAACTAAAACACGCTTACCTTTCATATCCTTATCAAAGGCAATCTCCTTTAAAATATATTCCAGTAAAAGATCCGGCTCCGGCATTTTTCCTGCACCAATATCTCCACAAGCTAAATATCCTTTAGCAGGTGCTATGACATGATAGCCAAAGCTTTCTAATATTTTTAAATTATTCTGTTGAATAGGATTGTCATACATATTGGTATTCATGGCTGGCGAGATGTACACCGGACATTTACAGGCCATTATTGTTGTAGTCAGCATATCATCCGCAATACCATGGGCAATTTTTCCGATGACATTAGCACTGGCCGGTGCCAGCATAACCACAGCTGCTTTTTTAGCAATAGATACATGTTCTACCTGAAACTGAAAATTACGGTCAAAGGTATCAACCAGACATTTGTTGCCTGTTAAAGATTCAAAGGTAATGGGATTAATAAAATTTGTAGCATTTTTTGTCATTATTACATGCACATCAGCTCCTAATTTTTTCAATGCACTTGCCAAATTAGCTATTTTATAGGCAGCAATACTGCCTGAGACTCCCAAAAGAACTGTTTTATTATGTAACATTTCCCAAGTCCTCATTTCTTATATATTATTTCTGTCATATTACTTACAGTAGTTCCTGCATCAGCTGCTTTCTGTATTC
>JAFYWD010000147.1 GCA_017558205.1 Lachnospiraceae bacterium
GTTACCTTTATCTATCAAGAGGAGAGGGAGTCAGAATCTCAGGATTTCTATTGTATTACTCAGCTTCCCTTTCCCACCTTTTGGGGAGGAGAGACATATTCTATTGTAACGAAGGAAGGGGATTTATATCTCATTGACGGAGGTTTTCGAGGAGAGGATAGTGAACGTATTTCCACTTATATTGAAGAAAAGGGTGGAAAAGTAAAGGGCTGGATTTTAACCCATCCCCATGTGGATCATATCGGAGCTTTTCTTGATTATATGAAGGATAACAGCCATAAGGTGGAGACGGTATATTATTCACCTTTTACCGGAGAATTTTTTGAAGAAGAGCCGGATCCGCAAATTTATGAAATCATTAATAATCCCAACGCCATTTTATTTTATGAATTTTTAGAGACAATGGAGACAACTAAAGATCATGTTACTTATCTTCCCATGAAAACAGGAGATAAATTAATGCTGGGAGAACTTCTGCTGGAATGCTTTTTCTCCTTTGATCCTGATATACATGATGTCAACGGGAACTCTTTGGTGTTTACTTTAACTTATGAAGACTTTTGTCTGGCATTAACAGGGGATATGACAGAAGCCACCTATGAAAAAATGAAACCTTCGTTAACAGATTCCTCATCATTTATGAATCCCGATATTTTACAAATTCCTCATCATGGTTACATGGCCGGTATTGCTTCTGATATTTTATATCGGGAAACTGCGCCTGACTACGTACTGCTGGATTGTACCGTAGAAGAATTTAATAATAATAGTGTGAATATCCGAAATCACGTTCAGATGATAGAAGAATTGGGAATTAAAGTTATCAAACGATTTGAAGCTTCAGAGGGTAATAAAATTATTATTTATACGGATGTAGCAGCTGAGTAAAATTGCTTTAGGAAATTGTTTGAAACATACGTTCGCATATGTTATACTTTGTGGAGGCAACATAGTACTATATAGGCTTATGCCCCCGGTATTTTTAATAATCAGAACGGAAGGAAGATAGAGATGATTGCTTATTTAAAAGGATGCTTGGAAGAAATTGCAGATGATTATATTATTGTGGATGTCAATAATATCGGCTATCAGGTGAAGGTATCCTTAAGAGTAATAGAAGCCTTACCTGCTGTTGGTGAACAAATCAAAATATATACCTACACTTATGTAAGAGAGGATATGGTTGCCCTTTATGGATTTCAATCCAAGGAAGATTTGAAAATGTTTCTTCTTTTATTGGGAGTAAACGGTGTGGGACCTAAGGGAGCCCTAGGGATTTTATCTGTATTTTCTGCTTATGAATTACAGTTAGCCATTATTTCACAGGATGCTAAAACAATTTCTAAGGCTCCGGGAATCGGAAGTAAAACAGCCCAGAGAATGCTGCTGGAGCTAAAGGATAAGGTTTCTTTGGAAGATACTCTGTCGGAAATGGCTGCTGTCACTGAAGAAGAAGTTTCTGCAGGTACACTGGAGCAAAGTAAGGCTGATGCAGTGGCAGCCCTGACAGCTCTCGGATATTCTGCTTCGGAAAGCTTAAAGGCTGTTAAGGCAGTGGAATTAACAGAGGACATGGATAGTGAACAGCTTTTAAAGGCAGCGTTAAAGCATATGTTTTAGGAATAATGTTAATGAAATTTGCCTCGTAACTATGAAGGTACTGTATAGTTACGGGTTTTCTATATGATGTCAGTAAAAGGATGGTAGTAACGTGGCACAAAGAATGATAGAAACCAAGCTGATGGAGGAGGATGTTAAAATTGAAGGCAGCCTCAGACCACAGACCTTGGATGAGTATATAGGACAGGAGAAGGCGAAGGAAAGCCTGAGAATTTATATTGAAGCTGCCAGGCAAAGGCAGGATGCCTTGGATCATGTATTATTTTACGGGCCACCTGGTTTAGGAAAGACCACATTGGCAGGAATTATAGCCAATGAAATGGGGGTAAATCTAAAGGTAACCAGTGGTCCTGCCATAGAAAAGCCGGGAGAAATGGCCGCAATTTTGAATAATCTTCAGGAGGGTGATCTTTTATTTGTTGATGAGATTCACCGCCTAAACCGTCAGGTAGAGGAGGTGCTATATCCTGCCATGGAGGATTATGCCATTGATATCATGATTGGAAAGGGGGCGGCTGCAAGGAGTATCCGCTTAGATTTACCTAAATTTACCCTTGTTGGCGCTACCACAAGAGCCGGTATGCTGACTGCTCCCTTACGTGATCGTTTTGGTGTGATTCACAGATTAGAGTTTTATACAGTAGAGGAATTGAAACTGATTATCCAGCATTCAGCAGCAATTCTCCAGGTTCCTATCGAGGAAGAAGGTGCCATAGAATTGGCCAGAAGAAGCAGAGGAACTCCTCGTCTGGCAAATCGGATTTTAAAAAGAGTAAGGGATTTTGCCCAGGTAAAATATGAGGGAATTATTACAGAAAAGGTAGCTCAAACAGCCCTTGATCTAATGGAAGTAGATAAAATGGGACTGGATCACATTGACCGGAATATCCTGACAACTATGATTGAAAAATTTTCCGGTGGACCGGTAGGATTGGATACTCTGGCGGCTGCCATAGGCGAAGATGCAGGAACCATTGAGGATGTTTATGAGCCTTATTTAATTAAAAATGGTTTTTTGAACAGAACTCCCAGAGGACGTATGGTAACAGACTATGCTTACCGTCATTTAGGACTTGAAATCTAGATTTTCTTTCTATATAATGTTAGTAACCATTAGTGGCTGTAAGGTACTAAGGAGTTACGTTATTACATGATATAGAGGAAGATATTATGGCAGTGAAAACAGATGCAGAAGTAATTATCGGAGGTAAGGTATTAACTCTTTGCGGATATGAAAGTGAAGAATATTTGCAGAAGGTTGCCTCTTACTTAAATAATAAGCTTACAGAATATTCTAAGGTTGACAGCTTTAGACGCCAGCCTGTTGATATGCAGAATATTTTGATACAGCTGAATATTGCTGACGATTATTTTAAAGCTAAGAAGCAAATTCATTCCATGGAAGAAGAAATGGAAGTGAAGGAAAAAGAATTATATGATTTAAAGCATCAGCTCATTGCAACCCAGATGAAGCTTGAGAACGTGGAAAAGAGTCTTAAGCTTGCACAAAAGGAATTAAATGATTCTGAAAAAAAAGTGATTCGTCTGGAAACAGAACTCAAAGATAATAAAGGAAAATAGTTTACAAAGGAGCTGTCAATGACAGCTCTTTTCTATCTCATAAAAAGGAAGTCTATTTGCTTTGGCAGATAGTAGAAAGGATGTTAATGAAAAAAGTGGAATTACTGGCACCTGCTGGAAACTATGAAGGCTTTTTGGGAGCCATTCATGCAGGAGCTGATGCTGTTTATCTGGGAGGCATTAAATTTGGTGCCAGAGCCTTTGCAGATAATTTTGATGAAGATACCTTAAAACGGGCTATTTATTATGCCCATCTTTTTGACAGAAAAGTGTATTTAACCTTGAATACTCTGTTGAAGCAATCGGAGCTGGAGGAGATTACTGACTTTCTTACTCCTTTTTATTTGGCTGGTCTGGATGGAGTAATTGTACAGGATTTAGGTTTATTAAAGCTGATAAAAGAGAATTTTCCCCTCCTGGAATTACATATCAGTACCCAGATGGCAGTTACAGGTCCCTACTCCGTTCGGATGTTAAAGGAAGCAGGTGCCTGTCGAGTAGTACCTGCCAGAGAGCTTTCCTTAGAAGAAATGAAGCTGTTAAAGGAGGAAGGTCTTGAAATAGAAACCTTTATCCACGGCGCTATGTGCTACAGCTATTCAGGTCAATGCTTTTTTAGTTCCATTCTGGGAGGCAGAAGCGGTAACAGAGGAAAATGTGCTCAAAGCTGTCGGCTTCCCTATCAGGTAAACATCAAAGGCTGCAGTACAGGAAAAAATCAGGGAAAAAAAAGACAAACGGAGGAATACCCTCTTAGCTTAAAGGATATGTGCTCTATTGAACTTCTGCCGGAATTGATGGCAGCGGGAATAGATTCCTTTAAAATTGAAGGCCGGATGAAACGGCCGGAATATGCGGCCGGTGTTACAGCTATTTACCGTAAATATATTGATTTAGTCTATAAAAACAGGGGGAAAAATTTCCGAATAGAAGAAAAGGATTGGGAGGTTTTAAGATCTCTTTATATCAGAAGTGAAATCCAGGATGGTTACTATCACCGCCACAATGGAAAAGAAATGGTTACCCTGGACAAACCCTCCTATAGTGGAATGCAGGAGGAGGTAGGACAGCAAATTTATGATACCTATATCAGGGATGTTTTAAAGGCCGAAGTCAGTGGCAGAGTGGAATTAGTAAAAGGCCAGCCTGCAAAACTATCTTTGGATTTTAAAAATCATACGGTGCTAGTATCCGAGGGAATGGTGGAACAGGCAAGTAAACGTCCCATGGAACAAAAAGATGTTGAAAAGCAGATTAGTAAAACAGGGAATACGGATTTTAAATTCAGCAATTTAAGTATTATCATGGAGAATGATATTTTTATTCCTGTAAAAACTTTAAACGAGCTAAGAAGAAAGGCTTTTGAACAGCTGGAACAGAGCCTGATAATGGAAATTAAGGAAGTCAGGGAAGCTTCATTACCGGATCAGGTTAATACGATAGCTGATAATAAAAGATTAGAAAATGAAACTTCTAAAGATCTTTATGTATCTGTAGATCATAGCTATCAATGTCGTTTGGCCATGAAATACCCTCAGGTGAAACGATTATATGTGGCAGGTGAATTATTACTGGAGGATGAAAAACTCCTCAGTGAACTCAAGGAGCTTTCCCATAGTAAGGAAGTCTGGATCAAATTTCCATGGATTTTGAGAAAAAACAGTTATGGAATAATGGAAGAGCTGTTAAAGCTCTCCCGGGATTTTGCCAAAGGCATTTTGATTTCTAATTTAGAGTCCTATGCTTATTTAACATATAACAATTATGGTGGAGCAATAGGCTGTAATCATCATATTTATTTTTGGAATAAAAAAGCGTTGGAGTTTTGGGAAGAAAAAGCATCTTCCTTCCTGGCACCTCTGGAGTGTAATATTCATGAGTGGAAAACCCTCTGCCATCAGGATTTTGAATATTACTGTTATGGAAAAATCCCTATGATGGTAACTGCCAACTGTATCCGATTGACGAAGGAGTCCTGCAGAGGCTATGGCAGAAGCTTTGAGGACAGTCTTACTGATCGCTATCAGACCAGCTTTCGTGTTCAGACCAATTGTTATCATTGCTATAATGTGATTTATAATTCTGTACCGATTTCATTGCATCAATATGTGGATACCCTGGAAAAACTTAAAGGGAAAGGGCTCAGACTGGAGTTCACGACAGAATCAGAAACTGAAATGAAACAGGTGCTGGAAGAATATATTAAGCTTTTTGAGAAGAAGAACTGTGATTTCTCCTTCTTAAAGGAATATACTACGGCACATTTTAAAAAAGGAGCATTATAATCATTATGCAGCATTATATTGTTGAGTTTTCTAAGTATTTTATTGCGTTCTTTATGGTTATTTATACCCTAGAGTCTTTTATCGCTCTATTTAAAAAAAGAGATGATAAAAAAACAGGTATTTATATCAGGCAGGATTGCTATATCTTTTTAATACAATTTTTTTCTTATTTAACGATGTGTTTAAAAACAGGTCAGATTGAATATTTATTTTTCTATGCTTTTTTGCAGATTGCCCTGTTTTCTACCTTAGTTTTATACCAGATGATTTATCCGAAAAATAACCGGATGGTTTTAAATCATATGTGTCTGTTACTAAGCATCGGATTTATTATGCTGACAAGGCTGGATTTTAATAAAGCAATTAAACAGTTTTTTATTGCTGCCATAGCGTTGGCACTGGCATTGATTATTCCTTTTTTTGTCCATAAATTGAAATTTATTAAGCATTTAAAGTGGATATACGGACCGGCAGGGATTCTGGCTCTGGGTATCGTGCTGGTACTGGGACAGGTTACCCATGGATCTAAAATCAGCTATACCATTGCCGGAATTACTCTTCAGCCATCTGAATTTGTAAAAATAATTTTTGTCTTTTTTATCGCTTCCCTGCTATATGAAAAATCAGGCTTCAAAGAAATTATAATATCTGCTGTTTTTGCAGGTCTTCACGTTTTAATTTTGGTGGCATCTAGGGATTTGGGAAGTTCTATTATTTTTTTCATAGGCTACTTATTTATGATACTTATTGCTGCAAGAAATTATCTGTATTTATTACTGGGCTTTGTGGCCGGAGCCGGGGCATCTGTTCTTGGATATCAGTTATTTTCCCATGTAAGAATCAGAGTTCAGGCTTTTCAGGATCCTTTTTCTGTGATAGATAATCAGGGCTATCAGATGGCACAGTCTTTATTTGCCATTAGCAACGGAAAATGGGTGGGTACCGGTTTGTTTGAAGGTACTCCTAAGGATATTCCGTTTGTAGAATCAGATTTTATTTTTTCTGCTATAGCAGAGGAGTTGGGCGGAATTTTTGCCATATGTATGATATTGGTATGTCTTAACTGCTTTTTTGTATTCTTAAAAATAGCTATGGATTTAGAAGATATTTTCTACCGTCTGGTATCCTGCGGATTGGCAGTAATGTATATTTTCCAAATTTTCTTAACGATCGGGGGAGGAATTAAATTTATCCCCCTTACCGGAGTTACCCTTCCACTTGTAAGCTACGGAGGAAGCAGTGTATTAACATCATTAATTATTTTTGCAATCATGCAAGGAATGTATATGATTTTTTATACCGAAGAAAAGGTACGGATGCAGCAGCAAAACCGGGAATCTGAAATAAAGGTTAAAAAGAAGGTGAACCAATTTGAAGAATTTGAATTTGAATAGTAAAGAAGACGGACTGGAAGAAAAAAAAGAAGATAAGAAAGCTCAAGGTCATAAAGGAAACAGGGAAATCATCTTTACCGGAATTTTTTTCGCAATTTTATTTTTATCCATGATAGGCTATTATGCTTATTATGTCCATGAAAATAGCAGAGATATGATTAATAACAGCTATAATTCCAGACAGCAATTATTAACTAAGAAGAATACAAGAGGTACCATTTACTCCTCCGATGGTGAAATTCTGGCAGAAACTCTTACCCTGGGGGATGGAAAAGAGTATAGAAATTACCCCTATGAAGATCTTTTTTCTCATGTGGTTGGATTCTCAACCAAAGGAAAAACAGGAATAGAAGCTCAGGTGAATTCATATTTAATTAATTCCAATATTTCATTGGCAGCTCAAATTGAGAATGAAGCTGCCGGACAGAAGAATCCGGGAGATAATGTTTTCACAAGTCTTCGGGTGGATTTACAGGAAATAGCTTCTAAATCTTTAGGGGTATCAAAGGGTGCTGTAATTGTCAGTAATGTAAAAACAGGAGAAATATTGGCAATGGTTTCAAAGCCTGATTTTAATCCAAACACCATTCTGGAGGACTGGGAAGAATATGTGGAGGATGAAACCAGTTCCGTATTGTTAAATAGAGCGACTCAGGGAATTTATCCTCCGGGTTCTACCTTTAAGATTGTAACAGCCCTTGCATATCTGCGTCAGCATCAGGGAGATTACTCTGATTATTATTATAATTGTATTGGTTCCTATACCTATGGAAACAGTAAAATCAGATGTTACCACGGAACTGTCCATAATGGAGTTGATTTTATTACCTCCTTTGCCAAATCCTGTAACTGCTCCTTTGCAAACATGGGCTTGGAAATTGACAGAAATATTTATTCAGATATTATCAGCTCTTTGGGCTTCAATCAGGCATTACCGGTAGATTTTATTTATAATCAAAGTAAATTAAAGGTTGATGATTCTGTTTCGGGGGAAGACATGATACAAATCTCCTTTGGTCAGGGTAGTGTACAGATGACGCCTCTTCATCTTCATCTAATTACCAATGCCATCGCTAATGGAGGAACCTGTAAAAAACCTTTTCTTGTAAATAAAATCATGTCTGCGGAAGGAAAGCTAATAACAGAATTTTTACCCGAAAATCACCGGGAGCTTATGAGCCCCAAAGAGGCAGAAACTCTGAAAATGATGATGGAACAGGTGGTAGAAAAGGGAACCGGAACACGTTTAAAGGACGCAGGCTATACTGCTGCCGGAAAAACAGGTTCAGCAGAATATAATCTGGTGAAAGAGGATTCCCACGCCTGGTTTACCGGTTTTGCACCGGTGGAGGATCCGGAAATATCTGTAACTATTATCGTAGAAAGAATAGGATCAGGTGGAGATTATGCAGTACCTATTGCAAAAAGACTTTTTGATGCCTATTTTAATAATTAATGAAAAATCTTGCCTAATACGTGGAAGTGTTTTATACTGTATATAGTATATGTGTTCCTGGAGATGGAACAACACACCAATGGGGGAGGAATTGCTATGATAGAAGCAACCAGCTGCGGCGGTGTGGTTATTTTTCGGGGCAAGATTTTGCTGCTTTATAAAAATTTCAAGAACAAATATGAAGGTTGGGTCTTGCCAAAAGGTACGGTAGAAAAGGGAGAGGATTATAAGGATACTGCTTTACGTGAAGTGAAGGAAGAATCCGGAGCAACAGCCTCAATCATAAAGTATATTGGAAAAAGTGAGTATACTTTCAATGTACCGGAAGATACTGTAGAAAAAGAAGTTCACTGGTATTTAATGATGGGAGACAGCTACTACAGTAAACCACAGCGTGAAGAGTTTTTTGTTGATTCCGGCTTTTACAAATATCATGAAGCTTACCATTTATTAAAATTTGCGAATGAGCGTCAGATTTTGGAAAAAGCATATCAAGAGTACTTAACTTTAAAGAGGAGTAATCTTTGGGGTAACAAGAAATATTATTAAGAGGCGTTTTTCGCCTCTTTTGTTCGCTTAAGGAGAGAATTCATGCGTTTTTATAAGCGTATATATCTTAGTCATTCAATTAAGAATAAACATAAGATTATTTGGAAATTAAAGCACGGCATGGGTATGCGTGATATTTATGTTATTTCTCTTTCCCGGGGGAGAGATCAGCTGGATTGTACTCATTGTTGCTTTCTTAAGCAGAGGATATTGCGAAAAAATCTTGGTCCGGTAGTGGGATTGGCAAAGGGACGTGAGGAGCTGGAATTATTGCTTTTACAAATGTTTGAAGACTGTCTGAAAGCTACCGGCACAGCTAACATTAAGGAATATCTTTCCGGAAAGGTGGCATAGCTGTATGGGAATGTCAGTTTTTGCCATTTTAAAGATGATATTACTTTGCTTGTTTTCGGTAGCAGGTTTCATTCTTTTGCTGTTGTTTCTGGTTTTAATTCTGCCTGTAAGCTATCAGCTAAAGGCCTCTTTAAAAGAAAAAATTCCGGTGGCTGAGGGAAAGGTCAGATGGTTGGGACCTGTTTTAATGCTGGATTTTTCTTATAATGAGAAATTTAACTTTTCTCTGCGTATTTTAGGATTTTCCTATAACAAAATCGGGAAAACTAAGAAAAAGTCTAAGGTAAATAATGCTGCATCTGATAAGAAGTCACCTTCAGTCAAAAAGACACCGACAGATACTCTATCAGCTATCATGGATGTTGGAGAGAAGGAAAGTAGTGATGAAGGCATTAATTCCTTTATTGAAAAAGAAAAGGCAGAAGCTTTAAATGAGAAGAATGATGTCTTAGACAACGGAAATAAAATATCTGAAAAAATATCTCATTGGCAGGAAAAACTTTCTAATTATTATGAGATATGGAAGAAGGAAGAAACACAGATTACTTTTCAAAGAGCTAAAATAAGGATAGTAAAGCTGCTAAAGGTTCTATTACCTTCCGGATGGCTGGTTGAGGGAGAAGTAGGATTTGAAGATCCTTCCATTACCGGTAAATTTATGGGGGTTCTTGGTGTTGCTTATCCTTTTGTAGGTAATCATGTGAAAATTTGTCCTGATTTTCAGGAGAAAAAGTTACTATTAACAGGATTTGCCAAGGGAAGAATAAATCTAGTTTCTCTCATTTATCATATAGCAGTATTTTTATTAAATAAACATTGTTTTCAATTTCTCAAGCTGATTTTTGGAAAAGAGGAAGATAAAATAAAAAGTTCGAAACAGGAGGCATAAATATGGCTGACAATAGTTTTAATTCTGTAATCACATCCCTTATGAAGGGGGCTGATACTATGTTAAATGCAAAAACCGTAGTAGGAGAGCCTATCATAGTAGGTGAGACTATCTTAGTTCCCCTGGTAGATTTTTCCTTTGGAATAGGCGCCGGAGCAGGTACACAGGATAAAAAGGAAAAGGGTGCCGGTGGAATGGGAGGAAAAATGAGTCCCAGTGCCGTTCTTGTAATTCAAAATGGTAAAACCAAGCTGGTGAATATCAAACAGCAGGATGGTTTAACTAAGGTACTGGATATGGTTCCCGATTTAATAGATAAATTTACCCATAAGAATGATGATATGATTTCAGATGAAGAAGTAAAGGATGCAATTTTAAAGGATGAGAATTAAATAGAATTCAGTAAGGATAATAAAAGAGAAGAGGGTGGTAAAACCTTCTTCTCTTTTATATAAGATAACAAAAAAAGGTACTGCATAAGCAACACCTTTCAAAGTTCTTATTTAAAATTAGGCTCTTTCTACTTTACCGGATTTTAAACAGCTGGTACAAACGTTTAATTTTCTTGCAGTACCATTTACTTTACACTTAATACTCTTAACGTTTGAGTTCCAAATTCTGGTGGATTTTCTATTTGAATGGCTAACGTTATTTCCAAAATGAACGCCCTTACCACAAATCTCGCATTTTGCCATGTCAACACCTCCTAACATACAAATAGTTATTTCAACTCATAACATTGATATAATATCAGAAGAATAGTATAATTGCAAGCGAAAAATATAGAAAATATACAAAATCTTGTAAAATCTTGATTTTCTGTTTCTTTTTTAGAATAAAACAGTTATAATAACAATGCTAATATAATGAATTTTAAAGGAGGTACTACATGAAAGGATCTTCTATGGATACCCATATTGGGAAAATTACAATTGATAAAGATGTTGTAAGTAAGTATGCCGGCAGTGTTGCAGTTGAGTGCTTTGGTATTGTCGGAATGGCCGGAGTAAATGTTAAGGACGGTCTTGTCAAGCTCTTAAAAAGAGAAAGTATTACGAGAGGAATCGTAGTTAAGGTTGTTAATAATAAGCTTGTTCTTGATTTTCATGTTATTGTTGCCTATGGTGTAAGTGTTCTGGCTGTTTCGGATAATTTGATCAGTAATGTTAAGTATAAAGTAGAAGAATTTACCGGAATTGAAGTATCAGCTGTAAATGTTTATATCGAAGGTGTGCGAGCTATTGATTAAGGAGGATGTGATAAGTGGCTTCAAATATAATTGATGTTAGAATGCTTTCTAAGATGTTTTTGGCAGGAGCTGCCAATCTGGAAGCAAAAAAGGAATGGATTAACGAATTAAATGTTTTTCCCGTTCCTGACGGAGATACAGGTACCAATATGTCTATGACTATTATGGCCGCGGCAAAAGAGGTATCAGGATTAATAGATGATGATATGGAAAGTCTTGCAAAGGCGATTTCATCAGGCTCCCTGAGAGGAGCAAGGGGAAATTCCGGTGTAATTCTTTCTCAGCTTTTCAGAGGCTTTTGCAAGCTTATTAAAACAGAAAAAGAAATCAATATTGAGATTTTAACCAGAGCGGCAGAAAGTGCTGTGGAAACAGCTTATAAGGCTGTTATGAAACCTAAGGAAGGAACGATTCTTACGGTTGCCAAAGGAGCTGCACAAAAAGCCAGGGAGCTGCAGCAAAGTGGCTGTACTGATATGGCAGAGTTTCTTGGTGAGATTATCAGGCACGCAGATTACGTATTAAGCCAGACTCCGGAAATGCTTCCGGTATTAAAGCAGGCCGGTGTAGTAGATTCCGGCGGACAGGGGTTATTAGAGGTTATGAGGGGCGCTTATGATGCGTTTCTCGGTAAGGAATTAAACTTTTCTTTAGGAGAAACAGCAACAGGAAATTCTTCCATGAAAATTGATCCTCAGGCTTCCTGCGACATTAAATTTGGTTATTGTACCGAATTTATAATTTTATTAAATAAAACCTTTAATATTAAGCATGAAATGGATTTTAAAGCATATTTAGAGTCTATCGGTGACTCTATCGTTGTTGTGGCAGATGATGATATCGTTAAGGTGCATGTTCATACCAATGATCCCGGTATGGCTATTCAAAAAGCTCTTACCTACGGTCAGTTATCTAATTTAAAGATTGATAATATGCGTCTGGAACACCAGGAAAAGGTAATTAAGATGACGGAAAATGCCGGTAAGCAGACTGAGGAGGCTAAGCCTGCTAAAGAGCCAAGAAAGGAAGTTGGCTTTATCTCGGTTTCTGTGGGTGCCGGTATGGATGAAATCTTTACCGGTTTAGGTGTTGACTATATGATTCAGGGGGGACAGACCATGAACCCCAGTACAGAAGATATGTTAAATGCCATTGAAAAGGTAAATGCAGATACCATCTTCATTTTCCCAAATAATAAAAATATTATTCTTGCAGCTAACCAGGTACAGTATATGGTGGAGGATAAGAAAATTGTGGTTATTCCCACCAAGACAGTGGCACAGGGCATTACAGCCGTAATTAACTATGTCCCTGATTTATCTGTAGAAGAAAATGAAGCAGTTATGCTGGAAGAAATTAAAAAGGTTAGAACAGGTCAGGTAACCTATGCGGTAAGAGATACTGAAATTGATGACAAGGTAATACACCAGGGTGATTTTATGGGTATTGGCGATACCGGTATTCTTTCAGTAGGAAGAGAACAGGAAGAGGTTACTCTTGCCATGCTGGATGCCATGGTGGATGAAGATATCGAATTGATCTGTATTTATTATGGTGAAGATATTAAGGAAGAAGAAGCGTCACAGCTGGCAGCTAAGATAGAAAAGAAATACGCAGCCTGTGATGTAGAATTGCAATATGGCGGACAGCCGGTATATTATTATATTATTTCAGCAGAATAAGAGAGGAATCCGGTGGTTGTCCACCGGATTTTTTATAAGGAAATAACCATGAATTGGAATTCAGAGATTAAAGAAGTTAAAGGTATTGGAGAAAAAACAGTAAAATTATTTCATAAATTAGATATTTATACCGTACGTGACCTTATTTATTATAAGCCCAAGGATTATGACTGCTTTGAACCACCCTTGTCTTTATCTGAGATAAAGACTTCCGGCCAGGCCTCTATAAAGGCAATTATTCCTTATCAGACACCGGAATTAAGAAAAGCGGGGAAAGTTACCTTATACCGTTTTTATCTAAGAGATGGCGAAACTAAAATTCAATTAACCTTTTTTAATATGCCTTTTTTAAAAAATATTCTGGTGCCGGGAAGGGAATTTATATTCAGAGGAAAAGTAGAGGAAAAACGTGGGAAGCTGACTATGGATCAACCCAAGTATTATACCTCTGATGAATATGAAAATCTAAGGAATACTCTGCAGCCTGTTTACTCCCTAACTAAGGGGCTGACATGTAATTTAATTCAAAAGGCAGTAAAGGATATTTTTAACAAAATGGATAATGAAGAGGAATTACTTCCCCCATCTATTGTCAATAAGTATCAGCTAATGGATAGAATGAGTGCTCTGAAAACACTTCATTTTCCCACCGGCAGGGAAATTGTTGTAAAGGCCAGAAAAAGGCTGGTGTTTGAAGAATTTTTAGCCTTCTGTATCAGGGTGAAGGAAAAAAAAGAGCAGGATTTACAGCTGGCCTTTGAGCCGCCTCTTCTGGTAACAGCTGCTACCGAGCGATTATTAGAGCAATTGCCTTATGCCCTTACTTCAGCACAAAAAAGAGTCTGGAAGGAAATGGAAGAAGACTTACTGAAGGATGTGGCTATGAACAGGATTATTCAGGGTGATGTAGGAAGCGGAAAGACTATTTTGGCTATCCTGGCCTTACTTCTGGTTGCGGCGAATAACCGTCAGGGTGCGCTGATGGCACCCACCGAGGTACTTGCAAAACAGCATTTCCAAGCCATTGCAGAAATGGCAGAACAGTACTCGCTTCCTATGAAACCCTGCCTTTTAGTAGGCTCCATGACAGCAAAAGAAAAAAGAGAAATGAAAGAAAAAATCTCCCAAAAGGAAGTGAATGTCATCATAGGTACCCATGCTTTAATTCAGGATAATGTTAATTATTCCGATTTAGCTTTGGTAATTACAGATGAGCAGCATAGATTTGGAGTTCGTCAAAGACAAAGTCTTCAGGAAAAGGGCTGCAATACCCATGTTTGTGTTATGAGTGCTACCCCTATCCCCAGAACCTTGGCGATTGTGTTATTCGGAGATTTGAACCTGTCTGTGTTAGACGAAATGCCGGTGGGCCGTTTGCCTATTAAGAATTGTGTTGTAGATACCTCCTATCGTGAAACTGCCTATCGTTTTATGGAAAAAGAAATTGAAAAAGGACGTCAGGTATACTGCGTTTGTCCCATGGTAGAAGAAGGGGAAATGGAAGGCTTGGAAAATGTAGTGGAATACAGTAAAAAGCTGACGGAATATTTTGGTAACAGAGCAAGAGTTGCTTATCTCCATGGAAAAATGAAGGCTGCCATGAAAAATAGTATTATGGAAGAATTTGCTGCTAAAAATATCGATATTTTAGTATCGACTACGGTAATCGAGGTCGGCATCAATGTACCTAATGCTACAATAATGATGGTGGAAAATGCGGAACGCTTCGGTCTGGCTCAGCTTCATCAGCTGAGAGGACGTGTGGGAAGAGGAAAAGAGCAATCTTATTGTATTTTTATTAATGGTAATGAAAACAAAAAAACGAAGGAAAGATTGGAGCTGTTAAATAAATCCAATGACGGTTTCTTTTTGGCCAATGAAGATATGCGTCTTAGAGGTCCCGGAGATCTTTTTGGAATTGCACAAAGCGGAGACTTCAGATTCGAAATAGGTGATATTTATCAGGATGCAGAAATTCTTCTGGAAACAGCGGCCTTGGCTGATCAGATATTAAAGCATGATGATCCTGTAAAGAATTTTCCCGGTATTTGGGAATTTTCACAAAAGACAGGCAAGGTTGTTGACTTCAGGAGTATTTAAGATAAGTTGAAAGAGAAAATACGAACATATTTTCTCTTTTTTCTTTTATTTGCATTTGTTATATGATAAAATAGAAATGATTTTATAAATGTTTTTTGATTGAAAGGAGCCGTCTCATGGCAGGTAATAATACATATGGTGCTTCTAATATTACCGTATTGGAAGGTTTGGAAGCCGTTAGAAAAAGACCGGGAATGTATATCGGAAGTGTTTCTACCAAGGGGTTAAATCATTTAATTTACGAAATTGTAGATAATTCCGTAGACGAACATTTAGCCGGTTTTTGTGATAAAATTCATGTGGTTTTAGAGGCGGACGGAAGCTGTACTGTTACAGATAATGGGCGTGGAATTCCGGTAGAAATGCACGAAAAAGGGATGAGTGCGGAACGATTGGTATTTACAACTCTTCATGCCGGTGGAAAATTTGATGATTCTGCCTATAAAACAAGCGGAGGTCTTCATGGTGTAGGCTCCTCTGTAGTAAATGCCTTATCTAATTTTCTTACGGTCAGAGTTAAGAAAAACGGATGTATTTATGAGGATAAGTACGAAAGAGGAATTCCTGTAATTCCTTTGGAAAACGGGCTGCTTCCTGTGGTAGGCAAAACAAGAGAAACAGGGACCAGCATTAATTTTTTACCTGATGATACGATATTTGATAAGACGAGATTTAAGGAAGAGGAGGTAAAAAGCCGACTTCACGAAACTGCCTATTTAAATCCCAATCTTACCGTTATTTTCGAAGATAAAAGAAAAGAAGAGGCAGAGTATATTGAATTTCATGAGCCTGAAGGATTAATAGGCTACCTGAAGGATTTGAACAAATCCAAGGAACCGGTACATGAGGTGATTTATTTATCAGGAGAAAGCGACGGGGTTTCGGTAGAAATTGCTTTTCAGTATGTCAATGAATTTCATGAAACTGTGTTAGGCTTTTGTAACAATATTTATAATGCAGAAGGCGGCACCCATTTAACCGGTTTTAAGACCATGTTTACTACCGTTATTAACAACTATGCACGTCAGCTGAATATTTTAAAGGAAAAGGATGCTAATTTTACCGGAGCAGATATCCGCAATGGTATGACTGCTGTAGTTTCCATAAAACATCCGGATCCCAGATTTGAAGGACAGACCAAGACGAAGCTGGACAACCAGGATGCTGCCAAGGTAGTAAGCAAGGTTACGGGAGAGGAGATTGTCCGCTATTTCGACCGTAATCTGGAAAACTTAAAATCTGTAATCAGTTGTGCGGAAAAAGCCGCAAAAATAAGAAAGTCAGAAGAAAAAGCAAAAACCAATCTTTTAACAAAGCAGAAGTTTTCCTTTGATTCCAATGGAAAGCTGGCTAATTGTGAATCTAAGGATCCTTCTAAATGTGAGATTTTTATTGTGGAGGGAGATTCTGCCGGCGGAAGTGCGAAAACAGCAAGGAATAGAGCCTATCAGGCAATTTTACCTATTCGCGGTAAAATTTTAAATGTAGAAAAGGCCAGTATTGATAAGGTATTGGCCAACGCTGAAATTAAAACCATGATCAATGCCTTTGGCTGTGGTTTTAAGGAAGGCTACGGTAATGATTTTGATATTACTAAGCTTCGTTATGATAAAATTATTATCATGGCCGATGCCGATGTGGATGGAGCTCATATTTCTACCCTGCTTCTGACTTTATTTTACCGGTTTATGCCGGAATTAATTTTTGAAGGTCATATTTATATTGCAATGCCTCCTCTTTATAAGGCTATGCCTTCTAAAGGAAAAGAGGAATATTTATTTGATGACAGAGCCTTGGAAAAATACAGAAAAACTCATAAGGGTCCCTTTAAACTGCAAAGATATAAAGGGTTAGGGGAAATGGATGCAGATCAGTTATGGGAAACTACCTTAAATCCGGAAACAAGAAAATTAAAAAAAGTAGAAATAGAAGATGCTCTTTATGCCTCTCAGGTTACAGAAATGTTAATGGGAAATGAGGTTCCGCCCAGAAAAGCATTTATTTACGAGCATGCCAATGATGCACAGCTGGATGTTTAATTAAACAGCTGTAATTAGGATCGGGAGAAGAAAAATGAATCAAGTTGAGATGTTGGAAGAAAATATTATTAAGACGGAATATTCCGAAATTATGCAAAAATCCTATATCGACTATGCCATGAGTGTTATAGTTTCCAGAGCATTGCCTGATGCCAGGGACGGATTAAAGCCGGTACAAAGAAGAACGCTGTATGATATGTATGAACTGGGAATTCGCTGGGACAGGCCGTATCGTAAGAGTGCCCGTATTGTTGGAGATACTATGGGTAAATATCACCCTCATGGTGATGCCTCCATCTATGATGCTCTGGTAGTAATGACTCAGGATTTTAAAAAAGGCTTACCCTTAATTGATGGCCATGGTAATTTTGGCAATATCGAGGGTGATGGTGCTGCGGCCATGCGTTATACAGAAGCAAGGCTTCATAAAATAACTGAGCAGGGCCTTTTGACCGATCTGGATAAGGATGTGGTAGACTTTGTTCCAAATTTTGATGAAACAGAGAAGGAACCTTCTGTTTTACCTGCTAAATTTCCAAATCTTCTGGTAAATGGTTCTGAAGGTATTGCAGTAGGAATGGCTACCAGCATACCGCCTCACAATCTGGCAGAGGTAATTGAGGCAACCAAGGCTTATTTAAAGGATGAAAATATTTCTACCAAGGGACTAATGAAATATGTTAAAGGTCCTGATTTTCCAACCGGTGGTATTATCATTAATAAAGATGATTTACTTGAAATTTACAGATCCGGTACAGGTAAAATTAAAGTCAGAGGAAAAGTTGATGTAGAAAAATCAAAGGGTGGAAAAACAAAGATTGTAATCAGTGAAATTCCCTATCCTATGATTGGCAGTAATATTTCTAAGTTTTTATCTGATGTGGCAGCATTATCTGAAAGTAAAAAAACTTTGGATATTGTAGATATTTCCAATCAATCCTCCAAGGAAGGTATCCGTATTGTCATCGAATTAAAAAAGGATGCTGATGTGGATAACTTTATCAATATGCTCTACAAGAAGACACGACTGGAGGATACCTTTGGTGTTAACATGCTTGCTATTCTGGATGGTAAGCCGGAGACCATGGGATTAAAAAAGATTATACGTGCCAACGTAGAATTCCAGTATCAGGTAGCTACCAGAAAATATACTAATCTTCTGGAAAAGGAAAGGGAAAAACGGGAGATACAGGAAGGTCTGATCAAAGCCTGTAATGTCATTGATCTTATTATAGAAATCCTTCGGGGCAGTAAGGATCGTGCTATGGCGAAGGGATGCCTTGTAAAGGGAGAAACAGATGGAATTAAATTTAAAAGCCGTGAATCTAAGGTAATGGCTTCCCAGCTCATGTTTACAGAGCGGCAGGCGGATGCTATTCTTGATATGCGTTTATATAAACTGATTGGCTTGGAAATTGATGCTTTAGTTCGTGACCATGAAAATACTGTTGCTAATATTTACCGGTATGAGGATATTTTATCACGTAAGGATTCCATGACTCAGGTACTAATTAATGAGCTGGATATTATAAAAAAAGAGTATACAAGAAAAAGACGAACTGTGATCGATAACTGTGAAGAAGCTGTTTTTGAGGAGAGAAAAGTAGAAGAAATGGAGCTAATGCTTCTAATGGATCGTTTTGGCTATTTGAAGACCATTGATCTTTCCACCTATGAACGTAACAAGGAAGCAGTTCATAACGAAAATAAATTTGTCGTAAAGTGTCGCAATACAGGAAAAATATGTGTCTTTACTGATATCGGTCAGTTACATACCATTAAGGTCTCCGAGATTCCTTATGGAAAGTTTAGAGACAAGGGGATACCGGTGGATAATGTAAGTAATTATTTATCTTCAAAGGAAGAGATCCTTATGGTTACCAGCCAAAGTGATCTGAATTTGTACCGCCTGGTTTTCGTAACTGCTGATGCTATGGTAAAAGTAGTAGACGGCGGGGAGTTTGATGTAAACAAGAAGACTGTCAGTGCTTCCAAGCTCATGCCGGAAGATAAAATTATTAGTGTACATATTTTAAAGGATATGAGTTCTATTGTGCTTCGCTCCATGGAAGGCTATTTTCTACGTTTTTCCCTTGATGAAATTCCCGAAAAGAAAAAAGCTGCCATTGGTGTAAGAGCTATGAAGCTTAATGCGAAGGATAAACTGGAAGAAGCTTATTATATTCAAAACAGCACAGACTCTGTAATTATTTATAAGGAAAAAGAGATTAACCTTACAGCATTAAAAGCAGCAAAAAGAGATACCAAAGGTACAAAAATAAGAGTGTAAGAATATAGGAGAAATTACCATGAGAGTTATTGCCGGAGAAGCCAGAAGCCTGCCTCTAAAAGCACCTGCAGGAACTACAACCCGTCCTACTACGGACAGAATTAAAGAAACTCTTTTCAATATGCTTCAAAATCAACTTGCTGATTCTGTATTTATTGATATTTTCAGCGGAAGTGGTGGAATAGGCATTGAGGCTATCAGCAGAGGGGCCAGAAAGGCTTATTTTATAGAATCTGACAGGCAGGCACTTAGCTGTATTAGAGAAAATCTTAATTTTACAAAGTTTTCAGACAGAGGTGAGATTTTAGCGGGAGATGCCCTGACTGCCATACATGGTATCAAAGAAACTGCTGATTTCATTTTTCTTGATCCTCCTTATGATTCAGGGCTGGAAATAGAGGTGTTGACAGCTTTACTTCATAAAAATTTTGTGGATGAGGATACCTTATTTATCGTAGAGTCAGATATTAATAAAGATGTCAGCGATTATACTAACTTGGGATTTATTTTAAATAAGGAAAAAAAATACAAAAGTAACAAGCATGTGTTTCTTTACAAAAAAATAGAAGAATGATAAGTTATATATAGTAATTTATATGGAAGGAACAAATATTATGAAGGCTGTATATCCGGGAAGCTTTGATCCCGTTACTTATGGGCATTTAGATATTATTGAAAGAAGTGCAGCAATTTTTGATGAATTAACGGTAAGTGTGCTGAATAATAAATCTAAGACTGCATTGTTTTCAGTAGAGGAACGTGTTAAAATACTTGAGGAAGCTACAAAGCATTTACCTAATGTAAAAGTGGATTCCTTCAGTGGATTGTTATGTGACTATGCCAGGGAAAATGATATTCATGTTTCTGTACGTGGTTTAAGGGCAGTAACTGACTTTGAATATGAACTTACCATAGCTCAGACCAATTCAAAGTTATCCAAGGGGAGTTTGGATACCATATTCCTGACCACAAATTTAGAATATTCTTATGTAAGTTCTTCCATGGTGAAGGAAATTGCCAGCTTCAAAGGTGATATTTCACTGGCAGTTCCTCCTTTTGTGGCCGATAAGGTTTATGAAAAATTTGGATATTAGAAAGGTTGGATTTAGATATGAGCAGCAAAATTGAACAGTTGATTGATGAAATCGAACAGTTTATAGATGGATGTAAATATAAAGCATTATCAAATAGCCAGATTATTGTAGATAAAGAACAGATTGAAGAGCTCCTTCGTGAATTACGTATGAAGACCCCGGAGGAGATCAAAAGATATCAGAAGATTATCAGTAATAAAGAGGCTATCTTAAATGATGCAAGAGAGAAAGCAGCTACCTTAATTAATGAGGCTACCGTTCATACAAACGAACTGATTAATGAGCATGAAATCATGCAGCAGGCCTACGCACAGGCTAATGAAGTAGTTACCCTGGCTACAAACCAGGCTCAGGAAATTCTTGATCATGCTACCATTGAAGCTAATACCATGCGGGAAGCAGCAGTACAATATACAGATGATATGCTTGCTAATGTAGAAAATATTATTGCTACCGCAATGGAAGGGGCCGCCTTCAGATACGAAGAGCTGATGAATGGTCTCAGCGGATGTTATGAAACTGTAAAATCCAATCGCGCACAGTTATATCCTCTTGCTGAAATGGAAGCACTTGAAAAAGAAGGAAACGGACAAACTGTATCATTAGACTTAATATAATAAGACATAAAAAAGCTATCTGCCGTCGGCAGATAGCTTTTTTATAGGAAAGTTCTTTCTACATGTATTCTTTTATTTTACTCCAGCTCAAATGCACCGGTATATAATTGGTAATAGGTTCCTTTTTGAGCCAGTAATTCCTGATGATTACCACGTTCAATAATGCGACCTTTCTCAAGAACCATAATAACATCAGAGTTCTTGATAGTAGATAATCTGTGGGCAATTACAAATACAGTTCTTCCCTCCATTAATTTATCCATTCCTTTCTGGACAATAGCTTCCGTCCTTGTATCAATGGAAGAGGTAGCTTCATCTAAAATCATTACCGGAGGATCGGCAACAGCAGCTCTGGCAATGGCAATCAGCTGTCTTTGTCCCTGAGATAAATTAGAACCATTATTTGAGAGAATAGTTTCATAGCCTAAAGGTAATCGCCTGATAAAATCATCAGCACCAGCTAATACAGCAGCCTGAATACATTCATCATCAGTAGCATCAAGATTACCGTAACGGATATTATCCATAACAGTTCCTGTAAATAAATTAGTTTCCTGTAATACAATACCCAGAGATCTTCTTAAATCAGATTTTTTAATTTTGTTAATATTAATTCCGTCATATCTGATTTTTCCATCAGCAATATCATAGAAACGATTTATAAGATTAGTAATCGTTGTTTTCCCGGCTCCTGTGGAACCTACGAAGGCAATTTTTTGGCCGGGCTTCGCAAATACCGAAATATCATGAAGTACATGATGACCTTCCTCATAGCCAAAGTCCACCTGATCCAAAACCACATCACCCTCCAGACGCCGGTAGGTAAGAGTACCGTCAGAGTGTGGGTGCTTCCATGCCCAAATACCTGTATGCTCAGGAACCTCCTGAATATTTCCGGCCTCATCAAACTTGGCGTTGACCAAAGTTACATAGCCCTGATCCTCCTCAGGCTTTGCATCCATCACCTCAAAGACTCTGGCAGCACCTGCAAGCCCCATGACAACATGGTTTATTTGTTGGGAAAAGGTATTTACGTTTCCGGTAAATTGTTTTGTCATATTTAAAAAGGGTACTACAATACTAAGTTCAAATGCCATACCTGATAAGCTAACGTTAGGAAGATCGGAGAGTAGGAAGATCCCTCCTGCAGTAGCCACAATAACATACATAATGTTACCAATATTCTGGATAATAGGGCCCAGACAGTTGGCAAAGGAATTCGCCCGGAAGCTGTCATTACATAATTCTTCGTTTAAGCGGTCAAATTCTTCACTTGCTTTTTCTTCATGACAAAATACCTTAATTACTTTTTGTCCATTCATCATTTCCTGAATATAGCCTTCAGTTTTTCCCATGGAGACTTGCTGGCGTATAAAGTATTTGGCGCTTCCTGATGTTACCTTGGCTGATACAAAAAGCATAATTGCTACTCCGCAGATAACAACTAAGGTCATAGGAATACTATAGAAAATCATGATTCCCAGCACACATATAATTACAACCATACTTTGAATAATGGTAGGTAAGGCCTGGGAAATTAACATTCTCAGAGTGTCCACATCATTAGTGAAGTGACTCATAATATCCCCGTGCTTATTAGTATCAAAATATTTTAAGGGTAGATTTTGCATTCTGTCGAACAGAGTTTTTCTTGTTCTGTTTAAGAAGCCCTGAGTAATAATAGCGGTTAATTGGGTCTGTACCAATACAGCTATTAAAGAGATTATATATAATACTGCAAGAATCATGACCTTAGGTACAATAATACCGGAAGCCTGCTGCCAGTCTCCGGTCAGATACCATTCCTGAATGCCTGCAATTACCTGCTGTTGAAAGATTGCCGGCAGGGTAGCAGTAACTGAGGAAAAAAGGATACAAAAAATAATAATAGGAAAAAGGACCGGGTAAAATTCCTTCAGCATACCTAATACTCTTTTTAAGGTGAACATATTTAATTTGGGGCGTTCCTTTCCCGGAGGGGGCGGGAATTTGCCAGGTGCTTTCATAGGTTGCTTATGCATCTTCTCTACCTCCTGTCTGCTGTTCGTATACTTCCTGATATATAGTACTGTTTTTCAGTAATTCCTCATGAGTTCCTGCCATGTGAATCTTACCGCCATCCATTACGATAATCATGTCAGAATCTTTCACAGAAGCAATTCGTTGGGCAATGATAAATTTTGTGGTTTCAGGAATGTACTGTAAAAAACCTTCCCGAATTAAAGAATCTGTTTTTGTATCAACAGCACTGGTGGAATCGTCCAAAATCAGAATCTTCGGTTTTTTGATTAATGCTCTGGCAATACATAAACGTTGCTTTTGCCCTCCGGATACATTAGTACCTCCCTGTTCGATAAAGGTATCGTAGCCTTCCGGAAAAGAATTGATAAAACCATCTGCCTGAGCCAGCTTGCAGGCCTCTATAATTTCTTCCTCTGTAGCATGTTCATTCCCCCAGCGGATATTGTCCTTTATGGTTCCTGCAAACAGAAGATTTTTTTGTAATACCATGGCTACCTGGTCTCTCAGAACCCTTAGGTCATATTCTCTTACGTCAATGCCACCTACCTTAACGCAGCCCTGTGTTGCGTCATAAAGTCTTGGGATAAGCTGTACCAAGGTAGATTTTCCGGAACCGGTACCTCCTATAATACCTACGGTCATCCCCGGCTGAATAGAAAGATTAATTTGTGAGAGAGCATCTTCCTTTGCATTCTTAGAGTATTTTAAACTGACATTTTCAAATACCACAGAGCCATCCTTTAACACGGTTACCGGCTCCTTGGGATTGGTTAAGGAGGATTCCTCACTTAAAACCTCAGATATACGTTTCATGGATTCTAAGGACATGGTTAACATAACATAAATCATGGAAAGCATCATTAAGGACATTAAAATCTGCATTCCATAGGTCATCATGGCTGAAATCTGTCCCACATCCACCAGGGTACCCTTACTGGTAATGGTCAGCTTAGAGCCTACCATAAGAATAAATATCATATTAAAATAAAGACAAAGCTGCATTAAAGGACTATTAAAGGCCACAATTCGTTCTGCCTTTGTAAAATCCTTACAAATATTGTCAGCTGCCAGTCCAAACTTTTCCTTTTCATATTCCTCTCTGGAAAACCCCTTTACAACACGCATGGCTCTGACATTTTCTTCGATAGACTCATTTAATTTATCGTATTTTTTAAAGACGCTGCGAAAGGCAGGCATGGCAAATTTACCGATGAGAAATAAGCCAAAGGCTAATAAGGGTACTACCACTACAAAGGTGGACGCCAGTGCACCACCCATACGATAGGCCATAATAATGGCAAATACCAGCATTAAGGGACTTCTGATAGCAATACGGATAATCATCATAAACGCCATTTGTACATTGGAAACATCAGTAGTTAATCTGGTTACAAGAGAAGCAGATGAAAATTTATCAATATTTTCAAAGGAATAGGTTTGAATTTTATTGAAAACATCACGTCTCAGATTTTTGGCAAAGCCGGTGGAAGCTTTCGCTGCAGTAAAAGCAGCTACTCCTCCAAAGCTTAAGGAAAATATTGCTAAAAGTATTAAAATACTTCCTGTGCTTATTACATTTTCTATGGCAGTACCGGCTTTGATTCTGTTTACCAAATCGGCCGTAAGAAAGGGGATATAGCATTCAATTACAACTTCACCTACCATAAGAAGCATGGTAAGGATCGCAGGAACTTTATATTTTCCGATGGATCCGCTTAATTTTTTAATCATTAGGTAACCTCCTTGTTATAATTATAAAAATAAATAAGATTTTCTTTATTTTACCATTTAAATATGGTAGACCTATTCTTTTCTGTTGTCAAATTAAAAAAGCATGAACAAATTCCTTTCTTTTTAATACGAATAATGATATAATTCGATAGCTAATTGCTGAAGGAGGTAAAGTAATGGGAATTATTGAAATGATATTACTGGCAGTAGGACTTAGTATGGATGCCTTTGCCGTGTCGATATGTAAGGGTCTTTCCATGAGAAAAACAAATCTGAAATCCATGGTTATTTGCGGCAGCTGGTTTGGTGGTTTTCAGGCATTAATGCCCTTAATCGGCTATCTGTTAGGAACTCTCTTTGCAGAAGCCATCAGAGCCTTTGATCATTGGGTAGCTTTTGGACTTCTTGTTTTTATCGGTATCAGTATGCTCAAGGAAGGACTGGACAAGGAAGACAGCTGCAGTCTGGACAGCAGTAGTGATCTTAGTGTCAAAAATATGTTCGTTATGGCTGTTGCTACCAGTATAGATGCCTTAGCTGTTGGTATTTCCCTTGCTATGGCAGGAAATGTAAATATTGCTATGGCAGTGATATTAATCGGAGTGATTACCTTTCTTATGTCTGCTCTTGGTGTTAAAATGGGCTGTAAATTAGGCTGTAAATTCGAAAAGAAAGCCCAGCTGGCAGGCGGAATTATTTTGATTATTTTAGGATGTAAAATTTTACTGGAGCATCTTGGTTATCTGGGTTAACAATAGAAAAATAAGGAGGCTTTGAAGTGCTTTATGCAATAAATATTTTTTAATACTTAGCCCGGTTTTTTCTAAAATAAATGCTGTTTGTACAATACAGCTTAAGCCTCCTATAGTCAGAAACGAAAAGATTAATGGAAAATATATACTTATATTTTCCATTCCAATACTGTTTTTCCATAAGAAAAGTCCACCTCCGATTTCCGTAAGACAGGATAGGCTGCCTCTGATAAGATTGGAAAGCTGATGAGATTTCATTATGTTTAAAAGTATTTCTGATAAATACAAAGGATAGATCAGAAGACAGTTAAATAAAATCATGCATCCTCCCAGTAGATTTATCTGTTCTAAGGCTCCTGTCAATGCGTGATAAAAGGAAGCCATGCCCGAGATGTGTTTTTCTGTAACGGTATATTGGGGACAAGTGTTTATGTTTATTCCTCTGTATCTCGGTAATATACGAAGAAATAAACCATATCCTAAAGGTACCAAATAAAATACTGCTATATGGTAAGGCTGATTGAGAGAAAAAAACGGAAGTACATACCCTAACAGATAGGTGGGGCCTATATTATTATTAAAGGCAAGGAGAAATTCTCCTTGTTTTTTTGTAATTTGTTTTGTCTCCCATAAATCGGAAATTACTTTAGCTCCCATGGGGAAGCCGCAGGTAAAGCCCATAAACAAGGCATAAGACATAACGGGTGTTATATGAAAGATTGCAGTGATTGGAAAAAGTAAAAAAGATACTTTTTCTATCAGCTTACTTCTGACAAGAAATCCGGAAAGAACCATAAAGGGAAACAGGGTAGGTATCATTTTTTCAAACCATAATAACAGACCCTGGGAGGCATAAGAAATACAGCGTGAAGAATCTGACAGAAGGAGCAAGAAGGCGGAGAGAAGAAAACCACAAAGAAGAGTCTTTTTCACATTATTTTTCATGTTTTATCCCCAAAAGAATTAAAAATGTAGTATACTATAATTTATGGTAAAAATACTCTTTTAGAAGTTAGAAAAGGAAAATCTATGATTCGTTTAGATAAATTTTTATGTGACTATGGAATCGGTACCAGAAGCCAGGTGAAGGAATTTATAAAAAAAGGGCAGATTCAGGTAAATGATCAGGTGGTTAAAAAGCCTGATTTTAAGCTGGTGGAAGAGAAGGACAGCGTTTTTTATCAGGGAAAAGAACTGGCATACCAAAGTTTTTACTACTACATGCTTCATAAGCCTATGGGAGTAATTACAGCTACAGAGGATAAAAGAGAAAAAACGGTAATGGATCTTATGGGAAGTGACAGAAAAAAGAATCTCTTTCCGGTAGGAAGGCTGGATAAGGATACTGAGGGGCTTCTTCTTATTACAGATAATGGAGAGCTGGCTCATCAATTATTATCTCCTAAGAAAAATGTACCTAAAACCTATTATGTGGAAACCGCAGAGGCTATATCCGAAGAAATGATAACCATGTTAACTCAGGGGGTAGACATTGGGGAAAAGGAGGCTACGAAACCTGCTTTGGTGGAGATTTTAACGCCCACATCCTTACATTTAACGATTACGGAAGGTAAGTTTCATCAGGTAAAAAGAATGTTAAAGGCAGTGAATAATAAAGTAACTTATCTTAAGCGAATTTCCATGGGAGAGCTGGTTCTTGATCCGTCCTTGGAAAAAGGACAGTTTCGCCGGTTAACAGAGGAAGAAATTGGCTCCTTAGAAAAGTATATACAGAGGTAAGAGAATGTTAAAAAATAAAAAAGCAGTTATTTTTGATTTAGATGGCTCTTTAGTTGATTCCATGTGGATGTGGAAGGCTATTGATATTGAGTTTTTAGGTAGTCGTAATATTTCCCTTCCCCAAAATCTTCAAAAGGAAATTGAAGGTATGAGCTTTTCTGAAACAGCAGTATATTTTAAGGAAACCTTTCAGCTTTCTGAATCCTTAGAGGAAATTAAAGATATCTGGAATCAAATGGCATATGAAAAGTATACGAAGGAGGTAACCTTAAAAAAGGGAGCTTTGAGATTATTGGAATATTGCAGGAAGCAGGGAATACTTCTTGGTATTGCCACAAGTAATTCCCGTTTACTGGCTGAGAGCAATTTAAAAGCATTAAAGATATTTGATTATTTTACCTGTATCATTACCTCCTGTGATGTAAAGAAAGGCAAGCCGGCTCCCGATGTTTATTTAGAGGCCGCAAAACAAATGAGAGTAGAACCTTGTGAATGTCTTGTTTTTGAAGATATTGTCATGGGGATTTTGGCCGGAAAAAATGCCGGCATGCAGGTATGTGCCGTAGAAGATCAGTATTCCATGTATCAAAAAGAAGAAAAAATGCAATTAGCAGATTATTATATAGAGGATTTTAATGAGCTTAGTTATGAATAAGAATAAATTTTTGCCTATCTGTACAAAGGATATGCTGGAAAGAAACATAAAACAATTTGATTTTGTCTATGTGATTGGAGATGCTTATGTAGATCATCCCTCCTTTGGCCATGCCATTATCAGCAGGGTACTGGAGGCTCACGGATATACTGTGGGAATCATATCACAGCCGGATTGGAAAACAGAAGAAAGCATTGCGATTTATGGAGAGCCACGGCTGGCCTTTCTTGTCAGTGCCGGTAATATGGACTCCATGGTAAACCATTATTTTGTCTCAAAAAAACCAAGACCCCAGGATGCCTATACTCCGGGAGGAGAAACAGGAAAACGTCCTGATAGGGCAACGGCTGTCTATGGAAATCTGATACGTAAAAGATATAAAAATACTCCGATTATCATAGGCGGCATTGAAGCAAGTCTGAGACGAATGGCTCACTATGATTATTGGTCTGACAGCTTTAAACGTTCTGTGCTTTTAGATGCCCAGGCTGATCTTTTGCTTTATGGTATGGGAGAAAAATCCATTGTGGAAGTGGCAGATGCTCTTAACAGTGGAATTGCTGTTTCTGATATCACCTTTATTAAGGGCACAGTATACAAAACAAAATCCAAAGAAAGCCTATATGATGAGCTATATCTGCCTTCCTATGAAGATATGAAGAAAGAGAAAAAACAGTATGCTCACAGCTTTCATATTCAATACCAAAATACCGATCCCTTTACGGGTAAGGTCCTGGTAGAACCCTACGGCAATGGAGTATATGTTGTTCAAAATCCTCCTCAGCCTCCCCTTACCACAGAAGAAATGGATTATGTATACTCTTTAAATTACCAGCGTACCTATCATCCCTCCTATGAGGAAAAAGGCGGAGTACCTGCCATCAGGGAAATTAAATTTTCCCTAACCAGCAACAGGGGCTGCTTTGGTGGCTGTAATTTCTGTGCCTTAACCTTCCATCAGGGAAGAATTATCCAGACAAGAAGTCATGAATCTATTATAGAAGAAGCTAAGGAGGTGATTTCCGATAAAGAATTTAAGGGCTATATCCATGATGTAGGAGGTCCTACTGCCAATTTCAGACATACCTCCTGCGAGAAGCAATTAACTCATGGAGTATGTAAAAATAAGCAATGTCTTTTTCCCCAACCCTGTAAAAATCTGACGGTGGATCATAAGGATTATCTTTCCTTATTAAGAAAGTTAAGAGGCCTTGATGGGGTAAAAAAGGTTTTCGTCCGAAGCGGTATCCGTTTTGATTATCTGTTAGAGGATGAAGATGACACCTTTTTCAGAGAACTGGTAAAATATCACATCAGTGGTCAGCTAAAGGTGGCTCCGGAGCATATATCTGATGCAGTGTTATCAAAAATGGGAAAGCCCGGTAATCATGTTTATCGTGCCTTCATCGAGAAATATCAGAAGCTGAATAAAGAAATGGGACTTCAACAATTTCTTGTCCCCTATCTGATGTCTTCCCATCCCGGTTCCACTTTAAAAGAGGCCATTGAGCTGGCAGAATATTTACGGGATCTGGGATATATGCCGGAGCAGGTACAGGATTTTTATCCCACCCCCTCTACCATGTCTACGGTAATGTATTACACAGGGCTTGATCCTGAAAGTGGTAAACAGGTATATGTATGTAAAAATCCTCATGAGAAGGCAATGCAAAGAGCTTTAATACAATATCGTAATCCCAAGAATTATCAGCTGGTAAGGGAAGCTCTTTTAAAGGCCGGCAGAGAGGATTTAATCGGCTTTGACAAAAAATGTCTGATCAGACCGGAAAATAACAGAGCTTTTACAGATAAAGTGAATAAAAAGGCTAAGCCTGTTAAAAAAACTATAGAAAAAAAGAAAACCATTCGTAATGTACATAAGAAGAAGGGATAAGTGTTTATGAAAATTATCATTGTTACGGGAGCTTCCTCCGGTATTGGAGAAGAATTCGTAAGACAATTGGATAAAAGCTTTCAGAGAATAGATGAAATCTGGATGATTGCCCGCAGTAAGGATAAAATGGATGATATTGCCAAAGAATTAGAAACAAAAACCCGTATTTTTTCCATGGATTTGGAAAGTAAAGAGGATTTGGGGTTATTGGAAAATATTCTTACGGTAGAAAAGCCTGATATTTGTATGCTGGTAAATTGTGCAGGCTTCGGTATTATGGGGGATTTTTCCACCGGAAATATCTCTGAACAGTTATCAATGATTGATTTAAATTGTAAAACCCTGACCCATGTTACTTATTTATGCTTACCCTATATGGTAAGAAACGGTAGAATTTTACAGGTGGCCAGCAGTGCTGCTTTTTCTCCCCAGGCTAATTTTGCTGTTTATGCCGCAACGAAGTCTTATGTATTATCTTTTTCCAGGGCTTTACAGGAGGAAATCAGAGGTAGAGAAATCTTTATTACCTCTGTATGTCCCGGTCCGGTAGATACTCCTTTTTTTGAAAGAGCAGAAAAGTATGGTCATACCCTCCGGTTAAAGAAGAAATTCAGTGTTAGCCCACAGAGAGTGGTGCATGATGCTTTGATTGCCGCCAAAAAAAGAAAATCTGTCTCTGTGTGCAGTCTGCCGATCAAAGCATTTCATGTTGCAAGTAAGATTACTCCTCATGACTGGCTGCTTGAAATTGTTCAATACTTTGCAGGAAAGGAAAAGAAAAATGAAGAAAAAATATAAGAAAGGTGAATTTTCTTATCTTGGCCATAAAAAAAAGCTGGAACTAATAAAAACACTGCTGATGTTTGGAATTTCAGCATTGGTTTTTATTTTAGGTTTAATTTCTACAAAAACAAAATCTAATTATCTGACGATTGTAGCAGTATTAGGTTGTCTGCCGGCAAGCAAAAGTGCAGTTTCTACTATTATGTACTATAGAATTAAGGAGTGCTCCCGGGAATTGTTTTGTAATATTTCTGAAAAATTTCCCAATATGGGAAGCTTTCATTTATATTTTACTTCCTATGATAAAAATTTCGCTACTTCCCATATATTTGTAAAGGCTTCAACAATCATAGCTTATACGGAAAATCATAAAACAGATGCTAATGCCTTTGAAGAGCATATTAGCACTGTATTAAAGCATGATGGCTTAAAAAACTGTCATATTAAATTATTCACAGACAAGGATAAATATTTACAAAGAATAGAACAGCTGATGATCTTAGAAGCAAATCAGGAGACAGATAACCGAATCATGAATGTGCTTCATTCTGTTTCTTTGTAGAGAGATATCATAGATAGTTTAAGGATAGAAGAAATGAAAGAGATTATTGTAGGTTCTAATGAAGCCGGACAGAGAATGACTAAGCTTTTAAAGAAGTATTTAAAAGAAGCCTCTGACGGCTTTTTATATAAAATGCTTAGAAAAAAGAATATTACTTTAAATCAGAAAAAAGCTGATGGGAAAGAAATTTTACAGGTAGGAGATTGCATCCGTCTTTATCTTTCCGATGAAACTCTGGATAAATTCCGTGGTGTGCAAAATACTTCTTCCGTTACAAATATCACTAAAGTTATGAATAAGAAGGGGAAAGAAAAGACAGAAGAATATCTTACGGCATACCGCCTGCTTCAGGGGATCTCGATTATTTTTGAAAATGACCATTTACTTTTATTGAACAAGCCGGTGGGCATTTTATCTCAAAAATCAGAACCTTCCGATTTAAGCTTAAACGAATGGGTGATTGGTTATTTACTCAGCTCTCATCAAATAACCAATGAACAGCTTCAAACCTTCCGTCCCTCCATCTGTAACAGATTAGATAGAAATACCAGTGGCCTTGTAATAGCAGGAAAGACCTATCCCGGCTTAAAGCAGATAAATCAATGGATTCAGGAAAGAAAAATCAAAAAATATTACCGGTGTTTTATATTAGGAGAGCTGAAAGAGTCTCTTAAGCTCAAGGGATATCTGGAGAAAGATCTGACAGAAAATAAAGTGAAGATTATCAAGGAAGAAAAGGAAGGCTTTGCCCCCATAGAAACCTATGTGGAACCTCTTAGAATCATCAATCAGCTTACTTATGCAGAGGTAGAGCTGGTAACCGGAAAAACACATCAAATTCGGGCTCATCTTTCGTCCATCGGATACCCTTTACTGGGAGATTTAAAATACGGAAAGCCTCTGGAAGGGAAATATCATAAAAGGGCTCTTCCAAAAGGGCAGCTTTTACATTCTTATCGTGTAGTTTTTCCTAAGACAGATAAGTATCCTGATATTTCAGGAAAAGAGTTCCTGGCTCCTGAGCCCCAATATTTTATACAGCTGAAGTCAGATATGAAAAAGGAAGAATAGGAGAGACTATGGCAACTTGGAATTCCAGAGGACTGAGGGGTTCTCTTTTAGAGGATATGATCAATCGAACCAATGAAAAATACAGGGAAAACAACCTGGCATTAATTCAGAAAATTCCAACACCGATTACGCCCATTAACATTGATAAAGACAGCAGACATATTACACTCGCTTATTTTGACCAAAAGAGTACTGTTGACTACATTGGTGCTGTTCAGGGAATTCCGGTATGCTTTGATGCCAAGGAGTGTTCAAAAGATACCTTTGCTCTGCAAAATATTCATCAGCATCAGGTAGATTTTATGGCTTCCTTTGAAAAACAGGGTGGTATTTCCTTTTTGTTGATTCACTACTCACATAAAGATATTTTTTACTATCTTTCTCTACGTCAATTACTGATTTTTTGGGATCGGGCAGCCCGGGGCGGAAGAAAAAGCTTTCGTTTTCACGAGCTGGAGGAAAAATATATATTTTCTCCCAAACAGGGCGTATTAATTCCTTACTTAGAGATGCTGCAAAAGGATCTTGAGGAAAGAGAAAATTCATTGACATAGCAGTTCTTTTTTAGTATACTGTCGATAGTTTAATTGATTAGCACACTACTACGCTAAAGCGAAAGGGAATAGATTTATGAATAATGAATTAATCCACACTCCTGAAGGAGTACGTGATATTTACGGAAAAGAATATGCTGATAAATTACAGATTCAGAATATTTTACATAAGCAAATCAGTTTATATGGATATCAGGATATTCAGACACCTACCTTCGAATACTTTGATGTTTTTGGAAAGGAGATTGGTACCACTCCGGGAAAAGACTTATTTAAGTTTTTTGATAATGAAGGTAATATTTTGTGTTTAAGACCTGACTTTACACCTTCCATGGCACGATGTGCTGCCAAATATTTTGCTGAGGATTCCATGCCTCTACGTCTTTGCTATTTAGGGAATACCTTTTGTAATACCAGTATCCTGCAGGGAAAGCTAAAGGAAACGACCCAAATGGGAGCAGAATTAATGGGGGATGGCTCTGTGCAGGCAGATGGAGAGATGATCGCCATGCTGATCGATGCCCTGGTGAATACAGGACTTTCTGATTTTCAGGTAAGTATTGGAGAGATTGACTTTTTTTGTGGAATCTGTGAGGACTTGCAGTTATCTAAAGAACAGGAAACTGTTATACGTGATTATATTTATAATAAAAACTTTCTGGCTGCCAAAGAATATTTACAGTCAGAAAAAATAGAAGATGATAAAATAGATATTATCATGAGTATTGAAGACTTATTTGGCAGTATTGACATTTTATCAAATGCCCGTAAGCTGTCGCTTCATCCTCTATGCAGTAAAGCTTTAAATCATATCAGACAGCTGTATGATATTCTATGCTGCTACGGTGTGGAAAAATATGTTTCTTTTGATTTGAGCATGTTAAGCAGCTATCGTTATTATACAGGTATTATTTTTAAGGTCTATACCTTTGGGGTTGGGGATGTTATTGTAAAAGGAGGAAGATATGATAAATTACTTCCTTACTTTGGAAAAAATTCACCGGCTATTGGTTTTGTAATTATGATTGATGATCTTTTACAGGCTTTAAGAAGACAAAAGATCGCCATAGAAAGTAATAAAAAAAGAATTGTAATTGTTTACGATAAAAATCATTTTAAAGAGGCTCTTGCTCTTGCAGGAGAGTATCGGAGAAAAGGAATACAGGTTCCTCTGCTTTTATGGGATGAAAATAAAGAGACGGAACATTATGTTCAATTTCGTAACAGCCTGGAGGCAGATCAGCTGATTTGTTTAACCGGAGAAAAAAATGATTTAGGTGAGGTGCAATAATATGGGAGAAGATCGTTATCTGACCTTTGCCTTGGGAAAAGGAAGACTGGCAAATCAAACATTGGAGTTGTTGGAAAGAATCGGTATTACCTGCGAGGAAATCAAAGATAAATCCTCAAGAAAGCTGGTATTTGTTAATGAAGAATTAAAGTTGAAGTTCTTTCTGGCAAAAGGACCGGATGTACCCACTTATGTGGAATATGGTGCGGCTGACATCGGAGTTGTAGGTAAGGATACCTTACTGGAGGAAGGCAAGCCCGTATATGAGGTTCTTGATCTTGGATTTGGAAAATGCCGTATGTGCGTTTGCGGTCCTAAAAAAAGTGAAGAATTATTAAAGCATCATGAAATGATCAGAGTTTGCAGCAAGTATCCTAATATTGCCAAGGATTATTTTTATAATAAAAAGCATCAAACCGTAGATATTATCAAGTTAAACGGTTCTGTGGAATTAGGTCCCATGGTAGAATTGTCAGATGTTATTGTAGATATCGTAGAAACAGGCTCTACCTTAAAGGAAAACGGACTGGAAGTATTGGAAGAAATTTGTCCCCTTTCTGCCAGAATGATTGTAAATCAGGTAAGTATGCAGATGTATGCACATAGAATTAAGCCTATGATTGCAAAATTGAAGAACGAATTGGAAAAGGAAAAATAAGATATGCGAATTCTAACGTTAACGGAAGAAACGAAAAAGAACCTTCTGGAAGAATTATTAAAAAGAAGTCCTAATCAATACGGAAAATATGAAGAGGTTGTTAATGAAATTATCAGTGCCGTACGTGACAGAAAGGACCAGGCTGTTTTAGAATACACCAATAAATTTGATGGCTGGGACTGTAATGCCGCTGTACTCAAGGTCACGCAGGAAGAAATCCGGGAAGCTTATCAGCTGGTAGAAGAAAAGCTGGTGGAGGTAATGAAAAAAAGTGCTGATAATATTACTGCCTTTCATTTAAAACAGCGTACTAACAGCTGGTTTGATGCGAAGGAAGATGGTACAATTTTAGGTGTTAAGGTTCTGCCTATCGAAAAAGCCGGGGTTTATGTTCCCGGTGGTAAGGCCGCTTATCCCTCCAGTGTATTAATGAATGTACTTCCGGCCAAGGTTGCCGGTGTAAGCAGTGTGGTCATGACCACTCCGGCCGGAAAGGACGGCAAAGTAAATCCTGCTACCTTAGTAGCAGCTGATATTGCAGGAGTAGATCAGATTTACAAGGTAGGAGGAGCACAGGCAATTGCAGCCCTTGCCTTTGGTACTGAGACGATTCCCAAAGTGGATAAAATAACGGGACCAGGAAATATTTTTGTGGCTTTAGCAAAAAAATCCTGCTTCGGTTATGTAAGCATTGATTCCATTGCAGGTCCCAGCGAGATTTTGGTTCTGGCTGATGAAACAGCAAATCCAAGATATATAGCGGCCGATTTATTATCTCAGGCAGAGCATGATGAACTGGCAAGTGCCATCTTAATTACTACCAGTAAGGAACTGGCTCAAAAGGTTTCCCAAGAAGTGGAAGACTTTGTTGGGCAGCTTTCCCGTACGGAAATTATGAGAAAGTCCTTAGATAATTATGGTTATATTCTTGTTGCCTCATCCTTGGAAGAGGCGATTGAAGCGGCAAACAGTATCGCCAGTGAGCATTTAGAGATTTTAACCAAAGATCCCTTTGCTGTGATGACAAAGATTAAAAATGCAGGAGCTATTTTCCTGGGAGAATATTCCTCTGAGCCACTGGGAGATTACTTTGCAGGACCTAACCATGTATTACCTACCAATGGAACTGCAAGATTTTTCTCCCCCTTAAATGTTGATGATTTTATGAAAAAAACCAGTATCATCTCCTACAGCAGGGAAGCCTTGGAAAAGGTTCATGAGGATATTGAGTATTTTGCAGAGAAGGAAGGGCTGGATGCTCATGCCAATTCCATTAAGGTAAGGTTTGAATAAGTATCAGAAATTAAAATATAAATTATAGTTATCAATAATAAGAGAGACGGAGCATAAAAATGATAAGAGAAGCAAAGGTAGAGCGTAAAACAAAGGAAACAGATATTTGCCTAAAGCTGAGTCTTGACGGCAATGGTAAGGCTTCCATTTCCACAGGAATTGGATTTTTTGATCATATGCTGGAGGGATTTTCAAAGCATGGCTTTTTTGATATGGAGCTTAAGGTGACAGGTGATCTTCATGTAGACGGACACCACACGGTAGAAGATACCGGTATCGTACTGGGGCAGTGCATTCAGGAGGCCTTAGGAGATAAAAAGGGCATCAGAAGATACGGTAACTTTTTACTGCCTATGGATGAAACCCTGGTTTTATGTGCTATTGACTTATGTGGCCGCCCTTATTTTCAATCCGATATCCAGTTTCCTACAGAAAAAATAGGAGACTTTGATACAGAATTAATTCGTGAGTTTTTCTATGCAATTTCCTATTCTGCCAAAATGAATCTCCATTTTAAGCTGTTATCCGGTGGGAATTCCCATCATATTGCAGAAGCTATGTTTAAAGCCTTTTCCAAGGCCTTGGATCAGGCAGTAGGCTATGACGAAAGATTAGAAGGGATTTTATCTACGAAAGGAAGCTTATAATATGAAAAAAAAACTGATGGCATCCATTTTTCTATCCAACTCCAAGGCAGTAATCGGATATCATGATTTACGTTTACTTTTTGAAGATCCGGTACAGCTGGCTTTAAAATACAGTGAATATCATGCCGATGAATTACTGATTACAGATTTATCAGAAACCGATGAAGAAAGAGAACATCATCTTGATCTTATAAAAGAAATATGTGATAAAGTACAAATTCCTGTTATGGGTTCTTGTCAGGTGAAGAAGATGGAGGACGTAAAAAAGCTTCTTTACGCCGGATGTAAGAAGGCTATGATAACTTACATAGAAAATGTAGATGAGGAGCTGACAAAGGAAGTAAGCTTAAAGTTCGGAAAAGAAAAGATTGCAGCTGCCATCCTGAATACCAGACCTCTTTTATCCCATAGTGAGTTTTTAGCAGACTATATTTCTGAATTAGTTTATCTTGGTAAAAAAGATTTTAAAGAGGCTTATACCCTGTCTCCCGTACCGGTAACGGTATGGCTTCCTGATGTATCCTTGGATAAGCTGATTGAAACCCTGGCACAGGATAATGTGATAGGTGCTGCCGGAGAAATGATTAATAAAAGTATTAAGGAAATTGATTCTCTTAAAATGTTATTAAACAGTAACGGAATTCCCATGGCAGCGTTAGAAGCCGCCCTATGTTTTGAAGAGTTTAAGAAAAACAGTGATGGTATGGTTCCTGTCATTGTTCAGGATTATAAAACTGATCAGGTATTGATGCTGGCTTATATGAATAAGGAGGCCTATGAAAAAACACTTGCCACCGGTAAGATGACCTACTGGAGCAGGAGCAGGGATGAGTTATGGATTAAGGGTGATACCAGCGGTCACTATCAGTATGTAAAAAGCCTGACGGCAGATTGTGACAAGGATACTATTTTAGCCAGGGTTTCCCAAACCGGGGCAGCTTGTCATACCGGAGAGTATAGCTGCTTCTTTCATAAAATTATGGAAAAAGAGGATGCCAAAGCTACCAATCCCTTAAAGGTGTTTGAAGATGTATTTGCAGTGATTATGGATCGTAAGCTTCATCCTAAGGAAGGTTCTTACACCAATTATCTTTTTGACAAGGGAGTTGATAAAATTTTAAAGAAGCTGGGAGAGGAAGCAACTGAAATCGTAATTGCAGCTAAAAATCCCAATGCCAATGAAATTAAATATGAAATTTCAGATTTCCTTTACCATATGATGGTATTAATGGCGGAAAAAGGTGTTACCTGGGAAGAAATTGTGGAAGAACTGGCAAAAAGGTAAAAATCCTTGAAAGTTTGATTTTTTAATACTATAATGTAGACGGTCTAAGATACAGCTTACTGTATACTGGGCCGTTTCTTTATGTCCGGATCTAAATCGATATTTTTCACTGTTAAGGAAAAATATCTTTGAAAGGAGAACAAGGTGCCTGTAGTCGCTGCTTTTAAGAAAAAATTTATTGGAACCAAAGCTTTTTATTTCTATATTTTGGGAATAGCTGTTCCCATGATTATTCAGAATGCTATTACCAGCTTTGTAAGTTTTTTGGATAATATTATGGTAGGTCAGATTGGTACAGAACAAATGACGGGGGTTGCAATCGTCAATCAGCTTGTATTCGTATTTAATGTTACCATGTTTGGCGGTGTTTCCGGAGCCGGTATTTTTGGTACTCAATTTTTTGGGAAGGGAGATCATGAAGGTCACAAATACAGCTTTCGTTTTAAACTCTATACCTGTGGCCTGTTAACACTGTTGGCACTACTTCTTGGGAGATTTTGTGATACAGGTTTGATTTCCCTTTATTTATCTGATTCCGGCAGTATTGGTGACATTAAACTTGCTCTGCAGTATGGGAAGGAGTATCTGGCAATTATGTTAATTGGCCTGATTCCTTTCGCTTTATCCCAGGTTTATATTAGTACCATCAGGGAAACAGGACAGACCCTTGTTCCCATGCTTGCAGGTATGATTGCCGTTTTTACTAATCTTATTTTGGATTATCTTTTAATTTTTGGTATTGGTCCTTTTCCTGTGATGGGAGTTGAAGGTGCCGCCATAGCTACCGTGATTTCCCGCTTTGTGGAATGCCTTATTGTTGTTCTTTGGGCTCACAGTAATTCTGGGAAAAATAAATATCTTATAGGTGCCTATAGAAGCTTTTATATTCCCACCCATATTTTAAAAAATATTCTGATGAAGGGATCTCCTTTGATCCTGAATGAGATTTTCTGGGCCACCGGTATGACTGCCATTGTACAATGCTATTCTGTACGTGGGCTTGAAATTATAGCGGCACAAAATATTTCCTCTACTATTAATAATCTGTTTAATATTGTGTATATACAGCTGGGAAGCTCCATTGCTATTGTAGTGGGACAGCTGCTGGGAGCCGGTAAATTAGAAGAAGCAAGGGATACAGATAATAAGATGATCTTTTTCTCAGTTACGGCCTGTATGGCTGTTTCCCTTGTTATGTGTATGGTAGGAGGTTATTTTCCTTCCATATATAAAACGGAGGAAAGTATTAAAGCTTTGGCAGCACAGCTGATTATCATATCAGCACTTTTAATGCCACTTTGTTCTTTTTGCCATTGTACCTATTTTACACTCCGTTCCGGCGGGAAAACAGGAATTACCTTTTTATTCGATTCCGTATTTACCTGGGTTGTTTTTATTCCCGCGGCCTATTATTTTTCCTCACATACAACGCTGCCTTTTATTCTGGTGTTTGGAATTGTTCAGTCTTTAGAATTTTTAAAGGCAATCATTGGCTTCTTTATGGTAAGAAGTAATGTGTGGTTAAATAATATTGTAAATCACTAAAAGAAAAAGGAAGGAGAGTAGTATTCTTTTCCTTCATCAAAAAACAGGTAATAAATAATAAGAGACTGATTAATATTCTTACACATAAAAATAGAAAGGATGTATTTGTTTTTTGCTGCTGTCCGTTTTTATAAGACAGCCGGTGATAGACATCCGGAACTGAAGTACGTTCTCCTTTTAGTTGTTGAAGCACATAGAGCTTTTCTTCCAATAACATATAAAACCTTCTTTTTTTATTTTATATTTATGAGAATAGTAGTCTTTATTATACGTAAAATAAATAATGTTTTTCCCAGTGATTTAATAGGAAAAATAAGGATAGACAAATAAGGTTTTAATACAGTAAAATAAGGAGTAACAGTTCAGCCATGACCAGTCACCTTGCTGATTTGTCATGAGAGAAAGTGTAACAACGGAGAAAGCAGTGTAACAATAAAATATAAATAAATTTATAAGAACAGAGGTAAGAATGAAGGAATATCAACTTGCTTTAAGCGATGAAATATTAATGAAGGTAGAAAAGCCTGCAAGATACATAGGAAACGAAGTAAACTCCATAGTCAAAACAGGGGATGAAAATGTAAAAATTCGTTATGCCATGTGTTTTCCTGATGTGTACGAAATCGGAATGTCTCATTTGGGAATGAAAATTTTGTACGATATGCTGAATCAGTGGGAAGATGTATGGTGTGAAAGAGTATTTTCCCCCTGGGTAGATTTAGATAAAATTATGAGGGAAGAGAAGATCCCTCTTTTTGCGCTGGAATCTCAACAACCTATTAAGGAATTTGATTTTTTGGGAATTACCATTCAATATGAAATGTGTTATACCAATATTTTACAGATTCTGGATTTGGCAGCTATTCCCTTTAGAAATAAGGAGAGAACTTGGGAGCACCCTATTGTCATGGGCGGTGGTCCCTGTACCTATAATCCTGAGCCTATTGCTGATTTTTTCGATATTTTTTATATCGGGGAAGGTGAAACCAGATATCGTGAGGTCTTAGACCTCTATTTGGAATGCAAAGAAAATGGTACTACAAGAGAAGAATTTTTACGAAAAGCAGCCTTAATTCCCGGTATGTATGTGCCTATGTTTTATCAGGTAGCTTATCATGAGGATGGTACCATCAGTGAATTCGGTCCTATTTACGAGGAACTGCCCACTGTCATAACAAAAGAAATGGTAAAGGATGTCAGCAATACCTACTATCCTATGAAA
>JAFYWD010000148.1 GCA_017558205.1 Lachnospiraceae bacterium
AAAGGATTTATTTACGGTAACCTTACCGTTACTCATTGAAAGAACTCCATAGAGAGCATCCCCTGCTGCAAAAGCTTCTCCGTTAGGTTTTACAACCTCCCAGATTACTTTTTTAGTTTTCGGTGCTTCCGTACCTTCATTATAGGTAATCTCAGCCTTCACACTCGCTGTCTTCTTGCTTTCTTTGTAAATCTCTGCAGAGGGCACTGTAACTGTCATATTTTCAATTCCCTTGATTACAGTTACAACAAAAGTACCCTTTGTTTTGTTCATGTATTCCGGTGCGGCCAGAGTTACTTCGATGGTGTGTTTGCCAATCAGGGTATCTGTACCGGCATTGGCATAAATAATACCGTTTTCTTCCCATACTGTTAAAGCACTGCCTTTTCCGTCTAACTCTGTAATATCCGTTACCTGAGAAACTCTCGGATCACTGTTATTTTCATCAAATACTACCTTCGCAACTGCAAGTTCTCCCTGTACAGTATACATCTGTTTTACCTGATCCTGTAACACAACCTTATCCTGATAATAGGGATTTTTGGTTGTTACAGGTTCCAATGTATGTAACGGACTTTCAAAAATAACCTTCTCTGTTGCTGTTATATAGTCAAGTCCATCTCTATTCTTTGTCTGTACCAACGCAACCGCAATATCGTAGGTCCATGCCTGTCCTTTACCAACACCATTTGCATTTAACAAGAGCTGCACTTCCTGTGCCTCTTCTTCCACTGCAATATAAAATGGATTCTCAGTAGCATTTCTAATTTCTTCCGGTATTTCTTGTCCTTCACCTGCCTGAGGTGTTACTACCACTTTGTAGTAATAGGCACCTTCATTCAGTTCTGCCAATCCTTCCGGCGCTGTAAGCTCCATGGTAAGAGTTGCATCATCAGCTTTTTTCACCTCTGCCTTTACGGCTCCTTCTGCAAAAATAGCCTGTTTTGCTGTACTTACAGTAAATGTACCGCCGTCTACATATACTTTTTCTCCTGTTTTAGCATCAATATCATAGAATTTAACAGTGGCAGCCTCTTCTTTATTGGTCACAGCCTTTGTCGTTACTCGTAATTTTCTGTCTACGATTTCTGCGCTTACGACATCTGCCTGCTGTCCTTCTGCTGCAATTACTTCTACACCCATTTGAGTAATATCAGCATCCTCCGGTGTAAATACCAGATGATAATCTTTTACCGTATCTGCATACTGGGTAAGTTTTCCGTTTGCAACATTCTCTACTACTACATTTTCCGCCATGGTTTTCAGTTTAAATGTAGATACTACGATAGTGCCTTCCATTCCCATGCTGAAAGGATAGAAAATATTATAAAGTCCATCTTCATTTGGTGATAAGGTAGTTGCTTTTCCGTTACGGTAAAATTCAACCTTAATAATTCCATAGCCGTCTTCCGGTTCAATGCCAATCAGCTGATTTCTTCCAAACACAGGGAAGGTATCCTCTAAATCAAGATATACTTTTTCACTGTCTACATTACCTTCCTCGTCTTCTGTCTCTTTATAATAGAAGGCATTATATAAGGTTTCCTCTTCCCCTGTGGTAAAGTATAATCTATTGATTACATCAGGATTATATTCTGTTTCAATAACAACTGTAGTATCTTCCTTTAAATTAGATAATTTGTAATAATAGTAACCCGACTCATCTGCGTCGTAAAATTTCTCCAACACTTTTCCGTTAGCCGTTGCAGATACAAGATGATACATATCCACTTCTTCTGAGCTTGGCAATTCCATACGCTTTGGTGCCGTAAAAATACGAATCAGTTCTGTATTGGAAACAGAAATCGTTTCATGATTTTGGATTTCTCCTCTATTACTGATTTCTACAAAACGGATTCCTTCATCCCATTCAAAGGTTACATTGTAATCAACAATCTCCTCTGCCACAATTGTAATGGTGGCGTCTCCTATATTCTGTAAAACATAATAACTTACATCACGCCCTTCATCTCGTACAACAGATAATTTTCCGCTTTCATCTTCTGTGGTACTTACCAGAGATACCTTATATCCTTCTTTTGGTACCACTCGGAATAACACATCATTATATTTTCCGTTTACTACCTGTTTCCGGTATTCTTTACCTCCTTCTTCCCACTCAAAGTCATAATCCCACTCATCGTAGTAATAAGAATAGGTTCCAATATATAACTCTACCTTTGACTCATCAAATATAAATTGGTAATTATGGGCAGGTATTTCTTCTGTAATAACATTGATAGTCGTATCCTTTTCAGGCTTTATGCTGTAGTAGGAAACTGTCATACCCGTATATTCATCATAATAATTTTTGGTTGCCAGCTCTCCTGCCGTTTTATCTTCTACCGTAACATCGGAAACTTTATAGCCACCTTCAGCAATCACACGGAACAATAAGGTTTTATTTTCCTTCACAGAAATACTGTTCCCTGCTTCTGTCCAGCTTAAATAACCATCTTCATTGAATTCACCTACCCAAATCTGCAGGTTACTTCCTGAAAACTCTACAACATTCGCTTTATAGGTATCAATTTTTAAATGATCACCACTGATTTTCGAAGCATTTAATTCATATACATAAGTTCCATCTTCTTCTACTTCCGTTACTTCTATGGTCTCACTATCGTCATAACTTAACAGTACCTTTTTCCCATTTAACGGTTTTACTTTTAATACAAAGCTTTCGGTACTTGGTATTACAACAGCATTATTAACCAAAGAAGCTTCTTCTCCGTTTATGAAACAGGAAACCGCCACATCTTCCGGCTGATGATCAAATACACAGCGCTGATGCCATGCACTTCCCGAAGATACCTGAACCAATAAATCACTGCTCTTTTTAGGTATCATTTGATAAATACCTGTTTTTAAGGATCCCTTAAGGGATGCGCCCTTACAACTGATTCCGGTTAAAATATTTCCTGCAGAAGCAACAACTTTAAAGTCTAACGCTTCATTGACAGGCACATATACTGTCTCCGGAAAAATTCCCAAGCCTTCCAAAGGCATAAACTTTTCATCATTATTACCACTAAAGGTAAGCTGGTATGTTGTACCTCTTGTAATTTCAATCTCTATTTCTTCTGCGATATTTCCCAGATAATAGCCTTCATTTCCATGATAATAGGTTCTGTACAGCGTTTTGCTTTCTCCGTTTATATCTGTACAAGTTACCTTGGCAATCTGATGGATATTATCCGGCAGATCAAACCAAATTTCTTCACTGCTTGTTACTTCTATCGTACCATCTACCGGTGAATAGCTCTCACTTGCACTCCAGATAGCCAGAGACTCTTCATTATATCCGTTTCCTTTAAAATGAACTTCATTCTCTTCCGGAGTCTCTGCTACAACAGAAAGCTCTACATCTTCCTCTACCATTATTTGATAATAAGTACTGTCCCCATAAGGATCATATTGCGGCTGTAATTTTTCACCGTTAGCTGACACGGATTCTACAACATAACCCTCTTCAGCTTCTACTCTGAATACAAAGTTTTCTTCCTTGTAGACAGTATAATTACCTTCCCCGTCTTCCACAGCATCAGTAGTGATACTTGCATTAGAAGTCTCCACAGTTACCGTACCGGTAGTTTTCTCTACTGCTTCCACCTGAATAACCAGATCACTACCTACAAGAACAGAGTAATTATTTCCCTCTTCTGCTTTAATAGGCCATAAAGTATAATCATTCTCTCCGGCCACACTTACCCTTTCAATTCTATAGCCCTCTTCCTCTCTTACCCGGAAGGACAAGGTATTTCTGTCAGTTACTACATAACCATTCTCTGTCTCCTCTACAGGATCTCCGTTTGCTTCCACATTTTCTACAATCGCACCTGCTCCGCTTATCTGCACCGTACGTTGAGGAATCTCTTCTGTCAATACAGTTATTGTTGTATCCTGGGTTAAATTTACTTTGTAATGGTAAGACTCTCCATTATAATAGCTGGATAATTTACCACTTTCAGGATTCTGTGTATCACCTGATGTGGTTACCATTTTAATTCTATGTCCCTCTTCGTTCAGAACCACACCAAAGGAATATACACCTTCTATCAATTCAAATTCCATCTCTCCGGAAGAGGTATCAAAATATTCTCCCGAGATGTAATAACTTCCCTGCTCAAACTTCAAGGTGTAGTTTTCTTTGGGAATCGCCTTTGCTTCTATGGTACTGTCTGCTGTGGGCTGGAAAGTGTAAATATAGTAATAAGACTCTCCATCCTCTGTATATGATTCAATAAATTTTACAGCATTTTCTTCACTGCCAACCAGACTGACTTTTTCCAATTTATGAGTATTGGCGCAGCTGATTGCAAATGTTACTTTATTTCCTGCATATACAGCACGGTCTTCCCATGGTTCGGAAACACGATAAGCACCTTCTTCCTGATATACGTTATATGCTGTTACATTTTCACAATCCAGAGTAACATTATATTTTCCTCTTGATACTGCCTTAACCGCAATCGTAGTATCTGACGAAGGCTGATATCTGTACACGGCATAATTAGCCTCATCATCCTTATAGGTATGGATGCTCTCTAATTCTTCGTTATCCTCACCTGCAGTAACAGATTCTAAAACATAGTCGAAACCATATCTTACACCGAAAATAATATTCTTATCTTCATAAACCTGTAATACCGTCTCCTCTGTATATTCTTCCTCCGGATAAATTTCATCATTATCAGGCTGATATACAAAACGGTATACAGAAGCGTTCTCTGTTGCAAAATCCACTT
>JAFYWD010000149.1 GCA_017558205.1 Lachnospiraceae bacterium
AGATAGTTTTCGGCAGATTCGTTTACATTCATGGCATTCACACGAAATAAATTTCGTAACTCCTTTCTATGGTTTCTAATCAGTATCATAACATAGATAGAGATATTTTACAAATTTTTAGAGGAGAGTTGAGAAAAAAGTATTTTGTACTTTGATTGGATAGATTCCAGATAGTTCGGACTACATTTTTTAAATAAGAGGCTGAACGGTTACTTATAGAGAATTTTTAGAAAAATTAGTATTGACAAACCATAGACGGAATGATATTATAATAACAAGTTAGGAATAACTAACTTACAAACACAAACAAACATACATTTTCAAAATGGATTATCCGCAAGCCTGGTTCTTTGACTCCTGTCATTCCTATTCAATTATAAGAACCGTTTGCGGATTTTTTCATTTAAGGGTATAATTAGCTATTGAAGAAAAGTAGAGATAATTAAGAGGTGATTGTATGAATTTTAGTATTTTATCAGGTGTTTTATTACCTTTTGTGGGCACATCTCTGGGGGCAGCCTCAGTATTTATAATGAAAAAAGAGATCGGAAAGGAAGTCCAGAGAGTTTTGACCGGCTTTGCTGCAGGTGTAATGGTAGCAGCCTCCGTGTGGAGTCTTTTGATTCCCTCCATGAATCATGCGGAATATATGGGGAAATGGGCTTTCGTTCCCGCGGTAGCCGGATTTATATTGGGAATCTTTTTTCTCCTGGCCTTAGATACTTATGTACCTCATCTGCATTTGCATGATGAAAAGCCGGAAGGAAAAGAAAGCAATTTTTCAAACTCTGCTATGCTGCTATTTGCGGTTACTTTACATAATATTCCGGAGGGGATGGCAGTAGGTGTAGTATTAGCCGGATGGCTTAGCGGCGAGATAGAAATTGCAGCCACAGCAGCCCTTACCCTGGCTCTGGGAATAGCCATTCAGAATTTTCCAGAAGGGGCAATTATTTCCCTGCCTCTTCGCAGCAGAGGAGAGAGTAAAGGAAAGTCTTTTTCTTTTGGAGTCTTGTCGGGAATAGTAGAGCCTATTGCAGCAGTAGTTACTTTATTACTGGCTACCTATATTTTGCCGATCTTACCTTATTTGCTCAGTTTTGCAGCAGGCGCCATGATTTATGTAGTGGTGGAGGAATTAATCCCGGAAATGTCTGAGGAGCCTCATTCTAATGTGGGAACCATTGCCTTTGCTATTGGTTTTTCCGTAATGATGGTTCTGGATGTGGTTTTAGGATAAAGGAATGATAACTATAATAGAAAAAGGCTGTCACGAGAGTGACAGCCTTTTTATGTCAGAAAACTCTGAATTATTTATTACCTTTAATTGCAGCCTGTGCAGCAGCCAAACGTGCAATAGGTACACGGAAAGGTGAACAGGATACATAATCTAAACCAACGTTGTGGCAGAATTCTACGGAAGTAGGATCTCCACCGTGTTCACCACAGATACCAAGTCCTAAGGAAGGATTAGCAGCACGTCCGTCTTCGGAAGCTAATTTCACTAATCTACCTACACCTGTCTGATCTAAGTGAGCAAAAGGATCGCTTTCATAAATCTTCTGGTCATAGTAGTAAGATAAGAATTTACCGGCATCATCACGGCTGAAACCGAAGGTCATCTGTGTTAAGTCATTGGTACCAAAGCTGAAGAAATCAGCATTCTTAGCAATTTCACCTGCTGTAAGAGCAGCACGGGGAATTTCAATCATGGTACCTACTTCATATTTCATATCAGAACCTGCAGCAGCAATTAAAGCATCCGCTGTTTTTACTACCACATCTTTTACGAATTTTAATTCCTTTAATTCACCTACTAATGGAATCATAATATGAGGAACGATATTCTTTCCTGTTTCCTTAGAAACGTTAAGAGCAGCCTTAATAACTGCGTTTGTCTGCATTTCTGCAATTTCAGGATAAGAAACTGCAAGACGGCATCCACGGTGTCCCATCATAGGGTTGAATTCGTGTAGGCTTTCAATAACTTCCTTTAAGGCTTCTACTGACATATTCAATTCAGCAGCCAATTCTACGATATCTTCTTCCTTTGTAGGTAAGAATTCATGTAACGGGGGATCTAAGTAACGGATTGTCATAGGATTGTCTCCCATGATACGATACATTGCTTCAAAGTCTCCCTGCTGGTAAGGTTCAATCTTAGCTAAAGCAGCTTTACGTGCCTCTACAGAAGTAGCAACAATCATTTCACGAACAGCTTTGATTCTGTCAGCTTCAAAGAACATATGCTCTGTACGGCATAAACCGATACCTTCACAGCCAAAGTCAACACCCTGTTGTGCATCTCTTGGGTTATCAGCGTTAGCTAATACCTTTAAGGTACGTGCTTCATCAGCCCAGGCCATGAAACGACCGAAATCACCGGAAATAGAGGCAGCAACAGTGGGAATGGCTTCTCCGTAAATATTACCGGTAGAACCATCTAAGGAAATCCAGTCTCCTTCTTTATAGGTTTTACCTGCTAAGGTAAAGCATTTTCCTTCATAATCTACGGAAATTTCTCCGCATCCGGATACACAGCAGGTTCCCATACCACGGGCAACTACAGCTGCATGGCTTGTCATACCGCCACGTACGGTAAGGATACCTTGAGCGGCAACCATTCCTTCAATATCTTCAGGGCTGGTTTCCAGACGAACTAATACCACCTTAGGCATTGTTCCGCTTTCAACAGCTTCCTTTGCTTCTTCAGCAGTAAATACTACCTGTCCGCAAGCGGCACCGGGAGAAGCAGGAAGACCTTTTCCGATTACGGAAGCAGCCTTTAAGGCAGCAGCATCAAACTGAGGATGTAAGAGAGAATCTAACTGCTGAGGTTCTACACGAAGAACAGCTTCTTTTTCGGTGATCATACCTTCATCTACTAAATCAACGGCAATTTTTAAGGCTGCCTGTGCAGTACGCTTTCCGTTACGTGTCTGTAACATGTAAAGCTTACCGTTTTCAATAGTAAATTCCATATCCTGCATATCACGATAATGCTTTTCAAGCTTACCTGCAATCTCAATGAACTGCTCATAAACCTCAGGCATCTGATCTTTTAAATGACTGATAGGGGAAGGAGTACGGATACCCGCAACTACGTCTTCACCCTGAGCATTAATCAGGTACTCACCCATTAATTTATTTTCACCGGTAGAAGGATCACGGGTAAAGGCTACACCGGTACCGGAATTGTCACCGGAGTTACCAAATACCATGGACTGAACATTAACGGCAGTACCCCAGTCATAAGGGATTTCATTCATACGACGGTATACGTTGGCACGGGGATTATCCCAGGAACGGAATACGGCTTTTACAGCTTCAATTAACTGAACCTTAGGATCGGTGGGGAAATCGCTTCCCATTTTTTCTTTGTATAAGGATTTGAATTTAACTACTAATGATTTTAAATCATCGGCGTCTAATTCTACATCCAGCTTAACACCTTTAGCTTCCTTCATTTCCTCAATGATATTATCAAAGTAAGTTTTGGACATTTCCATAACTACATCAGAGAACATCTGAACGAAACGACGATAGCTGTCATAAGCAAAACGAGGATTTCCCGTTAATTTTGCTAAGCCTTCAACTACTTCGTCATTTAAACCTAAGTTAAGAATGGTA
>JAFYWD010000150.1 GCA_017558205.1 Lachnospiraceae bacterium
CTACAGTAGATGAAGAATTACAAAATCTTTTACAGCAGGCAGAATCCTTATTGGAAGAGCTGGAAGCTGTAACAGCAAAGGAAAGCGAATATACCGCAACCAGTTATAGTGCTTTAGTTGCAAAAATTACCCAGTTAGAGCAGGAAGTAAACAAAGGTGAATCTGCTAATAAATCTTCTTTGACAAGTCTTATGGAAGCAGTGGAAGAAGCTCAAGAAGCTTTGAAGAGTAAAGCCCTGTCAGATGCCCTGGCAAAAGAAAACCTATATTCTGCAGAAGAATATACAGAAGATACTTATCAGGCATTTGCAGCGGCTATTGAAGCCGGAAAAGAAGCAATGGCAGGAACTGATAATTTAGAGGAGCAAAAAACTAAGGCAGCTGCTATTGAAGATGCTATCAGCAAGCTGGAACCTAAGTCTAATCCGGAACCTGAAGAACCTGGAAAAGATGAAGAACTGGAAGTATTATTACAGCAGGCAGCAGCTTTACTGGAAGAAGTAGAAGCTTTAGAAAGCAAAGTAGCTGAGTATACAACTGAAAGTTATAATGTCTTAGATGGCAAGGCCACTGAATTAGAGCAGGAAGTAATAAAGGGCCAGGAAGCGGGTAGAGATATCCTAACTGCGTTAATGGGAGAAGTAAGAACTGCGAAAGATAACCTGAAGAGTAAAGCCCTGTCAGATGCCCTGGCAAAAGAAACTCTTTATTCAGCGGAAGAATATACAGAAGATACTTACCAGGCATTTACTGCAGCCATTGCGGCTGGAAAAGAAGCAATGGCAGGAGCTAATAATTTAGAGGAGCAGAAATCTAAAGCTGCAGCAATAGAAGATGCCATTAGTAAACTGGAAAGAAAAACTACTCCGGAACCCGAAGATCCCGTACTTCCTGAAAGCAAAGCTATCAGAGTTGCACCGATAGAAGACCTGGTATATACCGGAAAAGCCTTAAAGCCTGCAGTTCAGGTATATGACGGTGAAAAGCTGCTTCAGTTAAATAAGGATTATAAGGTTACTTATAAGAATAATGTGAATGCCAATGTAGGAGCAGTGCAGGCAGGAGAAGAATTTAATGAAAATCTTCCCTATGTAATCATTACCGGAAAAGGAAACTACTCCGGAACCTTACAGGTAAACTTTAATATCCTTCCTATAGAAATTAGAGATGAAAAGGATGTTATTGATTCCAGATTAAAAGTTAATATTGCTGAACAGCTGGTAGTAAATACGAAAAAAGCAGTGGCACCTCTTAAGAGTGTTTCCTTTGGAAAAACCTTAAAGGAGGGACAGGATTATACTCTTAAGCTGTTTGTTATGAATGCTACAGACAGTCAGGGACTGCCTCTGGAAGGATATTTGGATGATTATAAAGTTCCTGCAGGCGCTAAAGGAAACTTTTCTATGACGATAAAATTTGAAGGGAATTATCATGGTGCAGTAACTTACCTTGTCTCAGTAGCAGAAAAAACAGAGCTGATAAAGAATGCTGCCATAACCTTGAAAAAAGAGTTTAAATCCATAGATATTGAAGCTTTTAATAACGAGTACACTAACAAGATGATGGCAGAAGCGGTTGAAGTAAAAATGGGAAGAACTCTACTGGTAAATGGAACAGATTATATGATTTCATTTGCAGATACGCAAATAAAAGTAGGTACCACCTCTTTTGTTGTCAAGGGAATGGGTAACTATAAAGGTACCAAAACAGTAACCTTCAAACTGACAGGAAAAGCCCTTGCCGCTTCCAAACTGACCTTTGAAAACTTTGGAAACCTTACCTTTACAGGAGAAGCTCTTACTCAGTAGGATCTGATAGTTAAATATGAAGGAAAACCTTTAACAGAGGGAACTGATTATACCGTTTCCTACACCAAGAATGATAAGGTAGGAACAGCTGCTATGACCATCACGGCAAAGGAAGGCTCCTACTATCAGGGAAGTGTAAAGAAAACCTTTAAAATTGCCGCAGCTGATATTACCCAGGTAAAACAGCCGGAAGCAATTACCGTTCC
>JAFYWD010000151.1 GCA_017558205.1 Lachnospiraceae bacterium
AGGTTGTGATAAGATGATCAAAGCAGTAGTTTTTGATGTAGATGATACCCTGATTAGTGAAGATGATTATATCAAAAGCGGTTATCAGGCAGTGGCGGAATTTCTCTGTGAAAAATACAGGGATGGAGCGGGAAAAAATTGGAATAGGACTGAGGTTTCCCGTCAGCTGTACCGTCTATATGAGAAACAAAGCAACAGGGTATTTAACGAATTTTTGGACAATTATTCCATAGCTTATGAAAAAAAGGATATTTTGGAGCTGGTAGCTGTTTATCGGAACCATATTCCGGAAATTTCCTTTTATCCTGAGGTAGAAGCTTGCTTGAAAAAGCTGAAGGAAGAGGGAATATCCATAGGTATTATTTCTGACGGCTATCTGGAAACCCAGACAAGAAAGGCCGAGGTACTGGGACTGGATACTTTGGCAGATAAAATAATTTTTACGGAAAGCTTAGGAAGAGAATATTGGAAGCCTCATAAATATTCCTTTCAGTTAATGAAGGATTATTTTAAAATAAGCTATGAGGAAATGATGTATGTAGGGGATAATCCCCAGAAGGATTTTTACGTTAAAAAAGAAATTCCCATTACTACCGTAAGAATTATCAGGGAAAAGGGTGTTTATGAAGAAAAAGAATATCGGGAAGATATTAAAGAGGATTATAGGATTCATTCCTTAGAGGAGATTTTTGAAATGATATGATATAAGGGACAAAAGCCTTTGTAGTAACATTTAGTTGTACAATATATACAAATCAACATCGGGACGTTTTCACTTAACTAAAAACGCAACGGTTCTAATGTCCTAAAATACAGGACATAACAACCGGCGTTTTTAGAAACCCTCTTTATGAATTGTATATATTGTACAAAGATGATTTAATGAAAGGGCTTTTGCTCCCGATTTCATTTTATATAGGTGTTAAAGGCTTTAACTATAAAAGTAGTAAATAGTCACCAGAAGATGGAGGTTAATATGAGTTTATATGAAAAAATTGTAGCCGGAGAAGAGAAAATTTCCCTGGTAGGTTTAGGATATGTAGGTATGCCTATTGCAGTGGCCTTTGCCAGAAAGGTGAAGGTGGTAGGCTTTGATTTGAATGAAGCAAAGATCAAGCTTTATCAGTCTGGGGTAGACCCCACAAGAGAGGTGGGAGATGATGTCATTAAAGAAACAACAGTAGAATTTACTGCTGACCCTACCAAGCTGAAGGAAGCGAAGTTTCATATTGTGGCAGTGCCCACACCGGTGAACGATGATCATACCCCTGATTTAACGCCGGTAGAGGGAGCCAGCAGATTACTGGGGCAGAATCTTACCAAGGACTCTATTGTAGTATTTGAATCCACAGTATATCCGGGAGTAACAGAGGAAATCTGTGTTCCTATTTTGGAAAAGGAGTCAGGCTTAAAGTGTGGAGTAGACTTTAAAATCGGTTATTCTCCGGAAAGAATTAATCCGGGAGATAAGGTTCATCGTTTAGAAACCATTACAAAGATTGTATCCGGAATGGATGAAGAAACTTTGGATCAGGTGGCAAAGGTATATGAGCTGGTAGTAGAGGCCGGAGTACACAGGGCAGAATCCATTAAGGTGGCAGAGGCTGCCAAGGTAATTGAAAACAGCCAGCGAGATATTAACATTGCCTTTATGAATGAGCTTTCTATTATTTTTAATAAAATGGGAATCGATACCAAGGCAGTATTGGAGGCTGCGGGAACAAAATGGAACTTCCTGAAATTTTTCCCCGGTCTGGTAGGAGGTCATTGTATTGGCGTAGACCCTTATTACCTGACTTATAAGGCAGAACAGCTGGGCTATCATTCCCAGATTATTTTATCCGGTCGCCGTATTAATGATGATATGGGAAAATATGTGGCAGAAAGTGTAGTAAAGAATATTATCAAGGCTGATTTACCGGTAAATAATGCCAAGGTAGCAATTTTAGGCTTTACCTTTAAGGAAAATTGTCCTGATACAAGAAATACGAAAATTATAGATATCTACAATGAATTAGGGGAGTACGGAATTACCCCTATGGTAGTGGACCCTACTGCAGACGTAGAGGAAGCAAAGCATCTGTACGGAATTACTTTTGCATCCATGGAAGATGTTAAAAATATGGATGCAGTCATCATTGCGGTTGCTCATGATGAATTCCTGAAGCTGACCAAGGAACAGATCAGAGATTTCTTCCTGCCTTCCAACAAAATAAAGGTTTTAGCTGATATTAAGGGCTTATTGGACAGAAAAGAATATGATAATGAAGAGTTCTCTTATTGGAGACTATAATAAATCGTAAAATTCAGGTGATAATATGAAAAAACAAGATAGATTTGCCTTATTGATTGATGCAGAGAATATCTCCAGAAAATATATCAAATTAATTATGGATGAGCTAAATGAGTTTGGTATTCCTACTTACAAGCGTATCTACGGAGATTTTACCAGCTCCGGAGTAGCAGCCTGGAAGGATGTATTAAGGACCTATGCTCTGACACCGATTTTACAATACGGATATACCAAGGGAAAAAATTCCTCAGATTCCGCTATGATTATTGATGCCATGGATATTTTATATTCCGGAAATGTAAACGGTTTTTGTCTGGTAACCTCTGACAGTGATTTTACAAGGTTGGCCAACCGATTGAGAGAAGCAGGAATGCTGGTAGTAGGTATGGGGGAACAAAAAACTCCCGGTTCTTTGGTGGCGGCCTGTGAGCACTTTAAATATTTGGATTTGTTGTTAAAGGAAGAGGAGACGGAAGAAGAAGAGAATAAGAAGATTCAGCAGGAGATTCAGCCGACAAAGAAAAACGGTGATAAGAATAAGAACGAGAATTCCGGAAAAGCTTTAGGAGAGGAAGAAAAAAGAGAAGAAGCGGAAGTTTCCGTATCAGAGGCTTTTTCCATTCCCACCAAGGAAAAAATCGGAGAAGAAATCAAGTCCATTATACATCAGGTTTCTGATGATAACGGCTGGGTAAATCAGTCAGAAATCGGAGTTATGTTATCAAAACGTGTCCCCGGTTTTGACCCTCGAAATTATAAATATTCTAAATTAAGTCAGTTAATTACCAGCTACAAGTTTTTGGAAACCAATACGGTACCTAATCCTAAAAACGAGCTTTTAAAGATTATTTATGTAAAAATAAAAGAATAAAAGGTAAGGGTTCGGCCTGTGGCCGAACCCTTATTTTTTACGATAAAAAATATAATCTTCTGTTTCAGTAACTGCCTGATAATTTTTTAAAGCTTCCCAATCTATTTCTTCATACGTATAAAGAATAGGCCAGACCTTGGCAGTATAATCCGGCTGTAATATCTCCGTGGGAACAAGAAGAAAGTCAGCCTCAGGAAGAGAAGCTTCGGTAGGTCTGATATCATAATAGAATTGAAGAACATACTTCTGATAGTCGTCTAAAAAACAAATCTTATCAATTTCTTCTGCCATTTCTGATTGTTGTAAAATTTCCTTAATCTTACTTTCACGATCTGCATAGGGAGCCCGGTAGTAGGAGGAGAAAAGATTGAAGCAGCAAAAGCCCAAAAAAAGCAGGCATAGGATAAGGTTTCCTAACTTAGGAAGGGAAAAATTACCGTCCTTGGCAGCTTCACAAGAGAAGCCTGTAGGTTTTTCCCCTTTCCATAGTATGGGAGTAAAGAAGGTAATTGCCATGGTAATACCAAAGAAGGTAAAGACCCGGTGATAGGGCTGTACACTTTGGATAATCAGTATCATGGGAACCATGATCAGGGTTATACTTGCATAACTGTGAAAAAAGAGAGCAATCCGGTTCTTTCTTAAAAGGGCAAGGACAGCAAGAAATAAGTGGAGCAGGAGAAAGAAAAACAACAAATACAGAGTTAATTTTCCACTACTGATAACAAATTGATCTAACAGCCCGGTAAGCCAGGGAAAAAAATCACGGATTACAATTTCCCGATCCATACTTTGCACATAAGGAGATGCCAGCATATAATTCATACCGGTAAGGAAGGCTTTCAAAGGAGCCTTCAAAATTATGGTCACCTGATAAATACCGTAGAAACCGCTGTCTGCCGTCTTGCTTAACAGATTGGAGCCGATGGCCAGCCAAATCAGGGTATAAAGGCCAAAGGTATGAAGAGCAGCAATCACACTGCTGATAATCAGCCTTATCAGACGAGGAAAGTCCTTTTGAAATAAAAGATAAAAGCCTCCTACGAAGCAGGTAGGAAGTACCCAGTAAAGATTGCTGGTAATAGTGTAAAGTCCCCAGGTAAGGGATAAAGAGAAAAGGGCATAATAGATTACATGATTTTTTCTGTTTACACAGATTTCATACAGCATCAGCAAAGAAATCAGGTAAAAGGTAATGGCCAGAGTATAGCCTCGTCCCTGGATGGAAAGAGAATTTACCAGATAAAGTCCGGCATAAAAGGCGGTGCAGCCAAGGCTTAAAAGACGTCCTGTAAATTTATTGCACAATACATAGAGTAAAAGCAGATTTGTTATACAAGCCAGCCATGAAATACCTCTTAGGGAAAGATAAGGATTTCCAAAGATATTCAGAAAGGCAGA
>JAFYWD010000152.1 GCA_017558205.1 Lachnospiraceae bacterium
GCCTTCCTTAATTCTTACACTTCCCTGGCGTTCTACTGTCTCTCTGGTACCGAATTCTACCGCAGAAATATCAATTTTTTCGTTATTCTCATCTAAAACTGCACCTAATTCCAGGGCATATACACCTTCAGTGTCAGTAGATTTCAGATTCAGCCTTGCTGTATAGCTATAGCCTAAGCTGTCATAAAACTGGAAATTAATATTTTTCCCGCTGGTACTTGTTACATTGGTGTCATTTTTATCAAGGATACCAGATAAATAACCAAGTGTGGTTGCTTCCGGAGGATTTTCCATATTTTCCGGACTCATAATCCTTAAAGGACTTACCGTATCCTCTTTGATTGTCATGGTTTCCTTATCTACCTGCCAGCCCATAACATTGTAACCGTTACTGGTCATAGCCAGGTTACCAACTGCATCTACGTAGAAGGAACCGTCTCTTGTAAAGAAGTTCTCACTACCATTGCTTACAATAAAGAAAGCATCTCCTGTGATCATAATATCAAAAGGATTGTTAGTAGTCTGGGCAGCTCCCTGACCTGCAATATTAGTATTGATTGCAGAAGTTTTTACACCAAGACCGATCTGTCTGGCATTAATACCACCGGTACCTGTAGTTGCATTAGGTCCGGATGCCCTCTGTGTTGTCTGGTACATTAATTCTGCAAATGTCATACTTTGTGATTTATAAGCTACTGTATTTACGTTAGCAATATTATTACCGATAACGTCCATTCTTGTCTGATGTGTTTTTAAACCTGCCACACCAGCATACATTGATCTCATCATAGTGATATGACCTCCTATCTTTTTAAGCTGTAATGGTTTCTTCCGTCATTCTGAAACCTAAGCCCCCTTGTAAGGTCCGGCTACATAATTACAGCTCCGTCAATATTAGTAAAAATATTTTCATTGGTTTCTCTTTGGTCCATTGCAGTTATTACTGTATTATTCGGTACATTAATAATAAATGCAAGCTGATCTACCATTACCAACGACTCTCGAATTCCTTTCTCTCCTGCTTTTTTTGCACCCTCTGTCAGGCGATTCAGCTGATTGTCCGAAAGTGTTATACTTCGATCTGCCAAACGATTGGCTGCATGCTTTGAAAAATGTAATTCCTCACATGCATCTGCTGTCTTCTTTTCCCAGATATCCTTAAAGCTTAAACCTTCTGAATCTCTTACAGGTGTAGGTTTTGATGCTTTTTGGAGATACTGTTCCTGAACCTCATTGATAGAAAGGAATCTACTCCCTTGAAGTTTCATTTTACCTTTCCTTTCTATTCACTAAGCATTCATAAGTTCATTGTATTTTTCAACCATGGCATTATATGCATTCATGCTGTCAGGATGAATTAAACTCTTTAAATAATCACTGAAATTATCATATTTCTTAATTAAGGCATGCATAGCTCCAATATTATCAGCAGTGGCTTCTTCCATTGGTGGTAATTTGCCCAAATCTGTTATAAAACCCGAAACCGGATCAACAGCCAGCTCTTTATACTTATTAGCATATTGCTTATAGAGGGACGTATTTTCATTTCCTAAGAACTCTTTTTCATATGAAGTCATAGTTTCATATATTGTAATTAAATCTCCGATTTTCTCCAAATCTGTCTGAGCTACATACTGTGGCTGAGGAAGCTTATACATTTCTGTCACAAAAGCCTCAGCTGTTTTCACTGCATTAAGATAATTAACATCTGCAACACTGTCTAAATCATCAATAGAATACAGAGTTCCGTTGATAGAAAGATATGCTTTGTTACCCTCGTATTGTACGAAATCAACTTTACCTTCAGGATATGTAGTAC
>JAFYWD010000153.1 GCA_017558205.1 Lachnospiraceae bacterium
ATTTTACTTTCAATAAAATAGTAGTACATATGGTAATTATGCTTTTATTAAGTATGATGTTGGTATTATTCAATAATGAATGGACTATATTTGAGTTATTAAGACAGTAATAAGTGATTTTTACAGATGTAACCGAGATTATCTATTTATTTTTTCTTTTGGTTAAGGGATTGAAGAAATATATCAAATCATCCGGTGTAAGAAAAGAAAAAAAAGAAACGAAAGTATCTTTAGGTGAAGCTTTAAAGGCATATATAACAAAGTATAAAATGACACAGGAATTTGTTGCAGCAAGTCTTGGTGTAAGTAGACAAGCAGTTTCAAAATGGGAAAATGATACATCAGATCCCAGTACATCAAATTTGATTGCACTTGCAAAATTATATGGAATTTCTGCTGAAGAAATATTAAATAAAATTAAGCAGGAGTATGATTGGATGAAAAAGTTAATAACCTTAGTTTTAACTTTAGTTTGTATAATTGGTTTAGGTGGATGTAACAATAGAAGCATAAATGATAAGCAATAGTGAAAAATGGAATTGGATGAATCCAAAAGAACATTATCAGTAATAGTTTAATTAGAAGAATTGCTTGACAATAACGAAGGACGAAGAACATGGAAAGAATCAAAAATTTAAATAGCTATCAAAAAGGTGTTTTAATTTTTATGACATTTATGACATTGATATTTGCAGTAATTTATGTCAAAACGATTTCAACAGTAGGGTACAGATATCATGATGCAATTCTGGTTCCAATACAGGAAACCGGTCAAACAATATATAAAGGAAAAATTCAGGGTAAACAGGCAAAGTTTATAGTAGCAGAAGATAAATCTGTTGTGTTTAAATATGGAAATAAGATATATGGAACTTACATAATGAAAGAAGACCCTACAGCAATTCCGAAAGAAGATGAACAATCAGAGCAAATGATAGGTGTGGAAATATATAAAAACAATGAGCTTTTATTTCGTGGTGGTATTTGGGATTCCGGAGATTTTTGCTGGTTATATAATGAGGATGGAACATTAGATAATATGGGTATTTCTGTTTATACAACTTATGGTGTAGAATATGATGATAACGGAAATGTAGTTGATAGAATGGAACCTTCTGCCGTAACTATATATGAACTGGTAAATGGTCCAAAATTAACACATAAGGGAGTAATGCAGGCTTGGTTTGGCGGAGTATTTATTTGTATTCTTAATTTACTTTCAATTCTGTTTGTGGATGAACTGTTTCTTTGGAATTTGGCATTTCAAATTCGTAATGTAGAAAATGCAGAACCATCAGACTGGCAAATTGCAGGAAGGTATATAGGCTGGACAGGTATGGTAATTATGGCTATGTTAATGTTTATTATGGGGCTACAGTAGCGTGAATTGTAAGTTAGTTAGGTGTAGTGGTAATGATCTTAACAGGTATATGCATCAAGTATAATTTGTAGGAGGGAATGCAATGAAATTATACATAAAAGAAAAAGTTTTTTCTTGGGGAGATAAATTCACAGTCAAGGATGAGCACGGGAATGACAAATATTTAGTTCAGGGAGAAGTGTTATCCTTTGGAAAAAAGCTTCATGTATATGATAGCGTTGGCAGAGAAGTAGCTTTTATTAAGCAGGAGATTTGGAGTTTTTTACCTCGTTACTATGTTTTTTTGTGGAGACGAACAGGAAGCTGGTGCCGGCGCCAGTACGGCAGTGTCGAATAATTGATATTAAGAGTAATATGTGGAGGAAATGAGTGTATGAAAAAGCAAATAACTAACTTAGCTATGTTCTACTAGGAGTAACGAGTATTGTGGAAGAAGTGATAAATGGAGTGGAGACTTATGGAAAGAATTAAAAGTTTGAATAGATATTAAAAAAGTATCTTGAGTGTTATTTGTAAATGTCTCATTTTGTGCATAATTTATCTCATATATGAAATGGTAATTGGTGAGAAGCAACAATATAATAAAGCTGTAATCAAGAACGAAATAATAAATGAAAGGAGCTTGCATCATGACATTTACAAATATAAATAATATTGATAAATTTTTTGAGATAGTTGATAAATGCGAAGGAACCGTAGAATTAATAACAGAGCAGGGAGATCGATTTAATTTAAAATCTACACTTACAAAATATGTTTTTTTTGTAAAGATCAGAACAAATGTCAGGGTTCCTTTTGCTCGTATTAATACAGGGAATTATGCTGACAAACAAAAAATAATGCAATTTATGGAAGAAAATTGAAGTAACAAATATATTCATGATACGTAAAAAAATCCGAAAGATAGGTTGAAAAATTGTGTTGAAAAGGCAGAAGGTTATTGGATTCGTATTAAGTGAATGGAGAAAAGAAAATGAGTGAAACTTATAAGGGAGTAATATTTGATTTTAATGGTACATTATTTTTTGATAATGATAAACATATTTTAGCCTGGGGGGAAATCTCAAAAATACTTCGTGGACGGGGAATTACAGAAGAAGAGCTGCTGGAACATTTTAACGGAGTTCCAAATCATAAGATTGTTACTTATTTATTAGAGAGAGAGGGCACAAAGGAGGAACTGGAACAATTTTCTAAATTGAAGGAAGAATTCTATCGTAAATTTTGTCTGGAAGATGGTAAAAGCTTTCATTTAGTGGAAGGAGCGGTGGACTTTTTTGAATATTTAAAAGAAAAGAAAGTGCCTTTTACTATTGCCAGTGCTTCCATTAAAGAAAATATCGATTTTTTTGTTAAAGAATTTGAGCTGGAAAGATGGATGTCTCCTGATGATATTATTTACGATGATGGGAACTATGAAAATAAAGTTGCAATGTTTTTGGATGCAGCCATTAAACTAAAAACAGATATTAAAGAATGTATGATTGTGGAGGATTCTTTCAGTGGAATTTGCAGTGCTTATAAAGCAGGCTGCAGAAATATTGCTGTCGTGGACTCTTCCAATAAAGCAGAAGAATATAAGACCTTACCGGGGGTGACGAAAGTGATTCAAAACTTTCGGGATTTATAATTTTATTTAAATCGGGCTATTAAAAACAGAGGAAATATTACTCCTCTGTTTTTTTATGCAAAAAATACAGAACTAATTTACCCATTTTTTTCTAAAATCAGAGGCACTGATTCCTTCTGATTTTTTAAATTGCTTATTAAAATAACTGGCATCATAAAAACCGGATTTTAAGGCAATTTCTTCTAAGGTATAAGAAGTAAATCGAAGTAGTTTTTTGGCAAAGGTTATCCTTTTGGCTATTACATAATGATTGAGTGTAATACCATACAAATTTTTGAATTCCCGACACAGATAATACTTGCTTATGAAAAAAATTTCTGCTAATTGATCCAAAGAAAATTTTTCGGTATAGTGCTCGTCCAGATAATTACGTACATTTTCTAAATTAGTTTTATGAGGTGTAGAAGCTTTTTGAGGGAGGATAATCTCCTGCATCAAAATAGAAAGAATATCGACAATCAGCCGAGAGGAGGCGATTTCAGCAGATAAATTGGAGTCCTTATTTACAACTAAAAGATTTTTAAATTTTTCGTGAAGTTCGGCAAAAGCAAGGGGGCATAAAACAGGTGTAGAGAGACTGGAAAAGAAACGATAGTATTCCGAAGTGGTGGCACCTTGAAAATGTACCCAAATTAATTCCCAGGGATCCTCGGGGTTACTTTGATGATAATAAGGAGTCATACAGTCAATAAAAAAGCAGGAACCTTGTTGTAAGGAGAATGTTTTATTTTCATACATTAAAGTTCCGCTTCCGGAAAGAACTAAAACGATCAGGTAGGAGTCCAAATTTTTACGGGAGGCTCTATGGCTTTCACGAAGCTTTAAATACCCTGTTTCCTGTACATAAAAAAAGGTGGAGCGGGCAACAGGGCTGGGAGTTTGAATGATTCGTTTGGAGCTTTCAATATAAGAATCCGGGAATACATCAAAAATATTTTTCATAAATACCTCATATATAATAGCAATATAATACCTGTTAAAGTCAATATACTAACTTGTTGATTTGAATATACAGTAATATATTATGAAAAGCAACAACAAAAAAATACTTTTAATATAAAAAATATCGAGAAATGAAAAGCATATGTAAGGAAAAGAAAGGGTAAGTAAGTTATGTACTATGTATTATTATCCGGAGGAAGTGGAAAAAGATTATGGCCTCTTTCAGGAGATGCCAGACCAAAACAGTATTTAAAGCTGGTTAATAAAGAAAATAACTCTATGGATGCCTGTTCCATGTTGCAAAGAGTCTGGGAACAGCTGGAAGAAGCAGATATAGCACAAAAAACAGTAATAACAGCCTGTCGGGAACAAAAGGAAATGATAGAATGCCAGATTAAGCCAACAGGTATTGTGGAAGAGCCGGAGGCAAGAGATACTTTCCCGGCTGTATTGCTCTCTTGTGCTTATCTAAAAAGCGAAATGGGTGCAGATGCTGAAGAGTATGTTGCATTTCTTCCGGTAGATCCTTATACAGAACAAAAATATTTTCAAAGAATCCAACAGCTGGAAAAGGTGATAAAACATAGTAAAGCAGAGGTAGGCTTGCTGGGGGCAATACCGAAATATCCGGCTTCTAAATACGGATATATTTTACCAAAAGAAGAAAAAGAAGGTTATATAGAGGTAAGAGGATTTGTAGAAAAGCCCGGGGAAGAAAAAGCAGAAGAACTTTTAAATCAAAATGCATTGTGGAATTGTGGAGTGTTTTGTCTAAAGGTCGGGGATATGCTAAAGAAGATAGAAGAGTATCAGATACAACCCTGTTATGAAGAGGTCTACAGACAGTATCAAAAATTCCCTAAAATCAGTTTTGATTATGAGGTACTGCAAAAAGCGAAGAAACTTATTGCAGTTAAATTTGAAGGTTTTTGGAAGGACTTGGGAACCTGGGATGCTATGGCAGAACAGATGAATACCGATACAAAAGGAAATGTTGTAATGGATTCTACCTGTATGGATACGCAGGTTATAAATGAATTGGAAATGCCGGTAGCTGTTATGGGTGCCAAAAACATGGTGGTAATAGCATCAAGAGATGGTATTTTAGTGGCAGATAAAGGGCAGGTGGAACAGGTGAAGGAAGTTGCCGGAAAAATTAATTATCAGTCAAAGTATGAAGAACGAAGATGGGGAACTTTAGAAACCTTGCACCAGTCACAAAGTAATGGTGTACGTACGCTTACCAGAAAAATAAAAATATATGAAGGAATGAGTTCCAGTTATCATTATCATAGAGAAAGAGATGAAATATGGACGGTATTAGGCGGCAGGGGAGAATTGATTTTAGAAGGGAGTAAGATTGCATTGGAGGCGGGAAAAGCAATTTGTATTCGTAAAAATCAAAAACATGCTGTGAAAGCCTTTAGTGATTTTGAATATATTGAAATGCATATAGGGCAAAGTATTGGGAATGAAGATATTAATCGAATTACTTTTCGCTGGGATGAAATAGAAATGGCAAATATTTTGTAAAGCTCCATGTAAAATAAAAAAGTATTAAAACTCCGCCTTGGAATGAAAAAATAGAAAGAGGAAGAAGAAAATGAAAAAAACAGCACTGATTACCGGAATTACAGGACAGGATGGCTCTTATCTTGCAGAATTATTATTAGAAAAAGGTTATTTAGTATATGGATTATTTCGAAGAGGCTCAACGAATACCGCAGTAAGAATTGCACATTTACTGGAAGAAAAGGCCGATGAAAATAAAAATTTAAAGCTGGTATATGGAGATATGACGGATTCGATGAATCTGGTGCGTCTGATGCTGGAAATTCATCCGGATGAAATCTACAATCTGGCAGCACAGTCACATGTAGCTGTATCTTTTGAAGAACCGGAATATACTGCTAATGCTGATGGCATCGGCGTTTTAAGAGTTTTAGAGGCAGTAAAGATTGCAGGATTGAGTAAGAAGACACGTATTTACCAGGCATCTACTTCTGAATTATATGGAAAAGCAGAAGAGATTCCACAGCGTGAAACTACACCTTTCCATCCGCGCTCCCCCTATGCAGTTGCTAAATTATATGGATACTGGATAACAAAGCATTATCGGGAAGCTTATGGAATGTATGCAGTAAACGGTATTTTATTTAATCATGAATCTGAACGCAGAGGGGAAACCTTTGTTACCAGAAAGATTACCTTAGGGGTAGCCAAGATTTTGGCAGGAAAACAGGAGACATTATATCTTGGAAATCTGAATGCTAAGAGAGATTGGGGATATGCCAAAGACTATGTGGAATGTATGTGGCTGATGCTGCAACAGGATACACCGGATGATTTTGTTATTGCAACAGGAGAAACACGTACAGTCCGTGAATTTGTAACAGCATCCTTTAAAACCGCAGGGATAGAAATATGCTGGGAAGGAGAAGGGATTGACGAAAAAGGGATTGATAAAGCTAACGGAAAAGTATTAGTAAAGGTATCACCGGAATATTTCCGTCCGGCAGAAGTAGATTTGTTATTAGGGGATCCTACAAAGGCAAAAATAGAATTGGGATGGAATCCGAGAAAGACTTCTTTTGAAGAATTGGTAAAAATTATGACAGAGCATGATATTGAATTGGTCAGAAATTCAGATATAGCCGGTATTTTAGAATAGGAGAATATTATATGCAACCATTGGACAGAAATAAAAAAATATATGTAGCAGGACATAAAGGATTGGTAGGTTCTGCCTTGATAAGAAAATTAAAAAAGGAAGGCTTTACCAATATTATTACCAGAACCCATGAGGAGTTGGATTTAACAAGACAGGCAGAGGTAGAAGCATTTTTTGAAGAAGAAAAACCGGAATATGTAATACTAGCGGCGGCTAAAGTAGGGGGAATACATGCTAATGATACTTATCCTGCAGATTTTATTATGGAAAATCTGCAGATAGAGTGTAATGTAATAGATTCATCCTATAAAAATCAGGTGAAAAAATTATTATTTTTAGGAAGCTCCTGTATTTATCCGAGAGATTGTCAGCAGCCTATTAAGGAAGAATATTTATTGAGTGATTATCTGGAGAAAACCAATGAAGCCTATGCTTTAGCCAAAATAGCAGGACTTAAGATGTGTTCTTATTACAATAGGCAATACGGTACAGATTATATTAGTGTGATGCCTTGTAACTTATATGGTATTAATGATAATTTTTCTCCGGAAAATTCCCATGTACTACCGGCCTTAATGCGTAAATTTCATGAGGCAAAAAAAAGAGGAGAAAGAGCTGTTACCGTTTGGGGAAGCGGAAAACCTTTACGGGAATTTTTAAATGTTGATGATCTGACAAATGCCTGTATTTTTTTAATGGATTGCTATCAGGGCAATCAGTTCTTTAATGTAGGGTATGGAGAAGAAATTTCTATTAGAGAATTGGCAGAAATGATAAAAAAGACAGTAGGTTTTGAAGGTGAAATTATATTGGATACCTCCAAACCGGATGGGACTATGAGAAAGTTAACAGATATCAGCAGAATAAAATCTTTGGGTTGGAAACCTGAAATCGCTTTGGAAACCGGATTGAAGGACACTTATCGTTGGTTTTGTGAAAAGTATGAAGCAGGAGATTATAACGAAAAATGAGTCAAATAATGCCTATAAAGCTACAGCCAATATTAAAGAAATATATTTGGGGAAAAGAAGAATGGATGCTGTCAGACTTGCATGAAGGAGTAGGGGATTCTCAAATGTTAATAAAAATCATTACAGCAGAAGATCATTTATCCATACAAGTACATCCGGGAAATGAATATGCCTGGGAAAATGAGCATAGTCTTGGAAAAACAGAAATGTGGTATGTACTGGCTTGTGAACCGGATGCTTATTTATATTATGGGTTAAAGCATAAAATTACGACAGATGAATTTATTAAAAGGATCAAAAATGATTCTATTTTAGAGGTATGTCAGAAGATACAGGTCAAAAAAGGAGATGTCTTTTATATTCCGGCAGGAATGATTCATGCCATAGGAAAGGGAGTCACAGTGGCAGAAGTACAGCAAAATTCCAATATCACTTATCGTGTATATGATTATCATAGACGGGATGAAAAACAGAATTTCAGACCTTTGCATATTAAGCAGGCGGAAGAAGTAGCCGGCTTTACGCCTCCTTTACAAGGACATCGTCCCATGGGAACTAGAAAAGAGGAAAATGGAAATTATAAAACACTTCTGGTACATTGCCCTTATTTTCAGGTAAAACGAATAGAAGTAGAAATTCAATGGAAAAAAGAGAGTACAAAGGCACAGCAATCACTTCTCATATTGGAGGGCGAAGGCCTATTGAATTGCAGAAATATGACAATGGAATTAAAGAAAGGTGACAGTATTTATATTCCGAAAGAGGCAGGAGAGTACGAAGTTTGTGGGAAGGTAAAGTTTTTATTAAGTGAGGCATCATAAGAGAACAGCAAAGGTATTAAAAGATTTATAGAGATAATATTTCTAATCGTATAATTGTAAGAAGGGAGAAAAGTATGAATTTAAAATTTGGTACAGGCGGATTAAGAGCTGTCATGGGAGAAGGTCCTGACAGCCTTAATATAGAAACAATAAAAGAAGCTACCCTGGGAGTGGCGTCTTATATAAAGAAAGAAATCAGTCAACCCAATATCTGCATCTGCTATGACAGTCGAAATCAGTCATGGGAATTTGCAAAAGAAGCAGCCGAAATTTTTGCCTTAAAAGGATGTGAGGTTTTTATTGGAAGGACATTAATGCCAACACCGTTTCTGTCCTATGTTGTAAGAGAATTGAAATGTGATATGGGTGTATGCATTACAGCCAGCCACAATGCAAAAGAGTATAACGGATATAAGGTATATGGAAAAGATGGATGTCAAATTACAAAGAATGCCGCAAAAGATATTCAAGAGGAAATTAGAAAAGTAAAAAAGACAGATTTCTATGAGGAGGTTTCTTTTGAGGAGTATCATAAGTGTGGCAAAATTAAATATATTCCGGAGGTAATGATAGAAAAATTTTGCGGGGAAATTTTAAGGTTGGGCTTTCATGAAAATGACGGCTCTGATTTAAAGATTGTGTATTCACCTTTGAATGGAGCTGGTAAAACTTGTGTAATGAATGTGCTAAGAGAAAAAGGTTTTCAAAATATTCATCAGGTAGAGGAACAAAGCGAACCGGATGGAAACTTTCCCACTTGTCCCTATCCCAATCCGGAGGATGATAAAGCCATGGAATTAGGTGTACAATTAAGTAAAAAAATTGATGCAGATATTTTTTTGGCAACAGACCCGGACAGTGACCGCGTGGGAGTGGTGGCAAAAAAAGGAAGAGGATATCAGAAACTCAATGGGAACCAGGTAGGAATTCTTTTGTTGGATTATCTGTTAAAAACAAGAAAAGAAAAAGGAAATTTACCTGAAAATCCGGTGATTATCAAAACAATTGTGACTACTGAAATGGTAAAAAAGATTGCGAAAGAGTATGGGGCAGAAGTAATAGAAACGTTAACCGGATTTAAATATATAGGAGAGCAAATCGGTGAATTAGAGCAAAAAGGTGAGATAGAAAGATTTGTTTTTGGTGTAGAAGAAAGCTGCGGCTACTTAATAGGAACCTATGTAAGGGATAAAGATGCTATCGGTGCCATTATGCTTCTTTGTGAGATGGCGGATCTTTGCAAAAAGCAGGGGAAGACCTTGTGGGATCAATTACAGGAGTTATACCAAAAATATGGTTATTATGAATCTGTCTCTAAAACACAAAATATTGATAGAGTTAAGGCAGATAAGTATATGGAGGAAATAAGAGAAAATATTTGTAAAAATAGGCAGATAGGAAACGAATATGGTCCAATTAGTTATTATACAGACTATAGGAAAGCTGATTCAAATCTGCCTAAATCTGATGTTTTAAAAATTTATTTTGAAGATAAATCTACGTTGATTATACGTCCCTCCGGAACAGAACCTAAGATTAAATTTTACTATGAATCTATTAAACAATAAAAACAGAATCTCTTATCAGATACCCTCTTGCTCAGCTAAAATATTATTTCTATACTGTCGAGGAGATATCCCATGCTGTTTGTGAAAAATACGGCTAAAGTAAAGAGGGTTATCATATCCCACAATAGCACTGATTTCAGAAATACTATAGTTGGTTGTTTCTAATAGCAATTGGGCATTAGTGATTCTTAAGGAAAGGATATATTGCATGGGAGTAATATTGGTATAGTGTTTGTAACTGCGGATAAACCAGCTGATACTCATACCTCGTGAGGAAGCATAGTCTTCTATACTGATGTCCGTATTATAATTTTCATTAAAGTACTGTGTTGCCAGTTCCATTTCTGACTCTAAATATCTGTTTTTAGGAATTTTATCTTTGAGTGATTGTCTGTGTAACAGAATGAAAATTGTTTCCAATAACATAGATAATAATTCCTTATATCCGGCTTGGCACAACTGTAACTCATAGATCATTTGTTTGAATAGTCGTGTATATTCTAAGGAAGTTCCTGAATAGATTACATGTTTTTGCTCTAAAATATTATATTTTTGGAGAATTTTTCGCACATCACTTCCTGTAAAATGTACCCAGTATACTTCTGTTTGATCAGTATTGTAATAAACATATTTCTGCATTTCTTTCGGACAATAAATTACCATATGGCCTGCAGTAACAATAGTTTCCTTATCTTTTTCAAAGTAAAAATGAGCCTGTCCTGAGGCAATATAAAGAAGCTGATAGTCTAAACGGCCTTTTGGACGGTAGGTGGGGAGACGTTCTTTTGTAAACAAATGATAGGTACCACAGCTTCCTATAACTAAAGGTTGGCTTTTATCAACAAAGTCCAGGAGTGAATTATTCAGATAGGCGCTATTTGTATACATGGAGTCCTCCTTTTATGAGAGTTATATTGAAACAGAGAAAAAATGGTTTTCAAATATTGTATCATTTTGTGTATGTTTTGTCTAATAAATGTCATGGAAAAAAAAGAAGGTATTAACTATAATAAAATTGTAAATAGTAAGGAAATGAATGCATTCAAAAATAAAAAACATATGAACTGTTTTAGAGTATGTGACGACAGAAAAACAAAATTGTTCATACAGATAGGATATAAAAAGTAATCTGTTACCTATGGGAGGAAATCTTATGATAGTTCCAAGACATTATGAAAATTTAAGAGTATTACATGAAAATACTATGCCTGCAAGAGCGTACTATATTCCTGCATCAACGAGAAATCGTCATGTGGTTGAGAAACGTGAATCTTCTGATCGGATTCAGATGTTAAATGATACCTGGAAATTCAAATATTACAGCAGCATTTATGATGTAAAAGATGCATTCTATGGAGAAGAATTTGATGCCTGGGAGTTTGGAGAAATTCCGGTTCCCGGTGTTTGGCAGATGTATGGGTATGATACACATCAGTATACTAATATCAAATATCCCTTTCCGTTTGATCCCCCTTATGTACCACAGAAAAATCCATGTGGAGCTTATATTTATGATTTTTACTACGAAAAAGATATAGAAGCACCAAAATCTTATCTTAATTTTGAAGGTGTAGATTCCTGTTTTTATGTATGGTTAAACGGGAATTATATTGGATACAGTCAGGTATCGCACGCTACTACTGAATTTGATGTTTCGGATAGTTTGAAGGTAGGAAAGAACAGATTGGCAGTTTTGGTAATCAAATGGTGTGATGGCAGCTATTTAGAAGATCAGGATAAATTTAGAATGAGTGGGATTTTTAGAGATGTTTATCTCTTGAAAAGACCGATAAATGGAATTCGGGATTATTATATTAAAACGAATATTTTAGGAGAAACAGCAGAAGTAAGCATAGAAATTTCTTATTTTGAAAATATAGCAGATACTGATATTGTTATCTTAAATCGAGATGGAACAGAGGTTACAAGAAAAAGGGTTGAAGGAGATGAACAAAAAGATAGCATTACAGTAAAGCTCATAATAGAAAATCCAATTTTATGGAATGCAGAAACCCATTATTTATATAGTCTGTATTTAGAAAGTAATAACGAAGTCATTACAGAACAGTTAGGGATTAGAGAAATTAAGATTATAGATAAAGTAGTTTATCTAAATGGAAAAAAGATAAAATTCCATGGTGTAAACAGACATGATTCAGATCCTCAAACAGGATTTACCATTAGTGTGAGTCAGATGATGAAGGATCTTGCCTTAATGAAACAACATAATATCAATGCCATCAGAACAAGTCATTATCCGAATGCACCAATATTTTATCAGTTATGTGATAAGTATGGTTTTATGGTGATTGATGAAGCAGATATTGAAAGTCATGGTCCTATGGAATTCTATTATCAGGATAATACAGATGAAAATAAATTTGCACGTTGGAATGAAGCAATTGCAGACAATCCGGAATGGGAAGCTTCCATTCTTGACAGAGTACAGCTTTGTGTGGAAAGAGATAAGAATAGACCCTGTGTATTGATTTGGTCAATGGGAAATGAAAGTGCTTATGGATGTAATTTTGAAAAAGCTTTAGCATGGACCAAGAGCAGAGATAATACCCGCTTAACGCACTATGAAAGTGCTTTATATAGAAATCCCTCTAAAAAATATGATTTTTCAAATTTAGATTTATATAGCAGGATGTATCCTTCTTTTGAAGATATTTATAAATATCTGAATTCAAATCCTGATAAACCATTTCTTTTATGTGAATATTGTCATGCTATGGGAAATGGACCCGGAGATTTAGAGGACTATTATCAATTATTTATGAAGCATGATATTATGTGTGGCGGTTTTGTATGGGAATGGTGTGATCATGCAATCTATCAGGGAAAAACAGAAGATGGAAAAGAAAAGTATTTCTATGGAGGCGATCATGAAGAGACAGTGCATGACAGTAATTTCTGTATGGATGGTTTGGTATATCCGGATCGAACACCTCATACGGCATTAAAGGAATATAAAAATGTTTATCGGCCTGTTCGCCTTGTGAGTTTTGATAAGAAAACCCAGGAAGCAGTTTTTGAAAATTGTTTTGATTATACAGAGCTGCAGGATAGGATCAGCATTCATTATGAAATAGAAAAAGATGGGATCAAAGTTAAAAATAGCACAGAAATAATTTGGGATACAGAAGAACACCTACCCATTAAGCCGGGTGAGCAATTTAAAATAAAGATTAATACTGTATTTCCTGAGACAGGTAAAGTATATCTTAAGTTTTATTATAGTCTTGCAACCTATGATCACATGTTTTCCTTGGGACATTGCTTTGGATTTGATGAAATTTTGATTGAAAATGAAGATAGCAGAAACCAAAGTGCATTACAGTGGTGGGATCGAAAGCCGGGTACTTCAGCCATTAAAATACAAGAAAATGAGGAACGAGTTCTGATCCAAGGATTAGATTTTACCTACTCCTTCAATAAACTGACAGGCATGCCGGAAACTATGTGCTATGATGGAAAGCAGTATCTGCAGCGACCGATGGAAGTTAATATCTGGAGAGCACCTACAGATAATGATATGTATCTGAAAAAAGAATGGTTGAGAGCTGGTTACAATCATGCTTATTCCAGAACGTATCATACTGTAGTTAAACAGGATAAATCCGGAATCTCTATTAATGTACAAATGGGTATGGTTGCAGAAGTCGTACAAAGAATACTGACAATGGATGTAACATGGTATATAGACAATAATGGTATGGTTGATATAGTAATGCACGTGAAGAAGAATGCAGAATTTCCCAGCTTGCCAAGATTTGGACTTCGTATGTTTTTAAATAAATCTTTAAACCGGGTATCTTATTTTGGAATGGGACCGGAAGAAAGCTATCGTGACAAATGCAGAGCCTCCAGCCATGGACTTTATACGTGTAATATTGAGGATATGCATGAGGATTATATTCGCCCTCAGGAAAATGGAAGTCATTATGATTGTGATTATTTGACAATATTTAACCAAGCTTATGGTCTTGCAGCAGTAGGAGAGAAATCCTTCTCCTTTAATGCTTCTGCTTATACCCAGGAAGAGCTGGAAACAAAAGCACATAATTTTGAATTAGAGAAATCAGAGTATTCTGTTCTCTGTTTGGATTATGCACAAAATGGAATTGGATCCAATAGCTGTGGTCCTAAGGTGATGGAATATTATGAGTTTAATGAAGAAGAATTTGATTTCCATGTGAAGCTGGCTCCTTTTTCTAAGAACTAAATAAAAGGAGAATATAGAAATAAACAAGGGGTTGAGTGGTTAGGTTAAAGAATGTAAACGCAACAAATCATAACATTATTCTTACAGAAAGGTAAGTTTAAAACGAAACAAAAATCAATACCCTCTAACCATGAATAATTTTCCTCATATTTACCAATCCTTTAAGCATGAGAATTGCTTAGGAGGATTGAAGGATGGTACAGGGGAAGGTAGAAATCTGTGGTGTAAATACGGCAAAGCTTCCGGTGTTAAAGCAGCAGGAGAAGGAGGAGTTGTTTGTAAGAATAAAAAAAGGGGATGAAAAGGCAAGAGAGGAATTTATCAAAGGAAATTTAAGATTGGTATTAAGTGTAATTAAAAGGTTTTCGGCCTCTAATGAGAATGTGGATGATTTATTTCAAATTGGCTGTATCGGATTAATGAAGGCTATTGATAATTTCGATACTAATTTGAACGTACGCTTCAGTACCTATGCTGTGCCCATGATCCAGGGAGAGGTGCGCAGGTTTTTGAGAGACAACAGCACAATTCGGGTTAGCAGATCTATTAAGGATACTGCCTATAAGGCTATCTATGCCAAGGAGGCCATGATGAAAAAAAGCTGTAAGGAGCCTACATTGGCTGAGGTTGCCAAGGAGGTAGGAGTTTCTAAGGAGGAAATCGTATATGCCTTAGATGCCATTCAAAATCCCATGAGCCTATATGAGCCTGTTTATACAGAAGGAGGAGACGCCCTTTTTGTTATGGATCAGATCAGTGATAAAAAGAATAAGGAGGAAAAATGGATAGAGCATCTTTCCTTAAATGAAGCCATGAAGCAGTTAAACAGCAGGGAACATGAAATTATCAGTTTGAGATTTTTTGAAGGAAAAACACAAATGGAGGTAGCTGAGCTTATCGGTATTTCCCAGGCACAGGTCAGCAGATTAGAGAAAAATGCCCTGCATACCATGAAAAATTTTCTTATATAAATAAATATAATAAAAAATTACTTTTATAAAGAGAAAAATATAAAAAAGAATAGAAATTTTCTGAATTCTTTAGTAAAATAGGATGAGAGGATTGTAGCTATGAAGGTAGTGGATAGTTACAAAAATATAAAGAAGGTACCTAAGGAGGAACATGATGAGCAAATATGTATTTGGTGTGGACGTAGGCGGAACCACAATTAAAATGGGATTTTTTACAGTAGAAGGGGAACTGCTGGAAAAATGGGAGATTCCTACAAGAAGAGAGAATAACTCTGAAAACGTTTTGCCGGATATTGCGAAACAGATTGATCTTAAGCTGGAAGAAAAAAATATTACCAAGGATCAGGTGGCAGGAGTTGGTTTTGGTGTTCCGGGCCCGGTTACAAGAGAAGGTATTGTGAAAATGAATGCCAATCTTGGCTGGAAGGATAAGATGGTTGCCAAGGAATTGGGAGAATTAACCGGACTTAAGTGCATGGGCGGTAATGATGTAAAAACAGCCGGTTTGGGAGAAATGTGGAGAGGAAGTGCAGCAGAATTTGAGAATGCAGTTTTTCTTACTCTTGGTACCGGAGTTGGAGCAGCCATCATTGTAGAGGGAAAAGTAATTTTAGGTGCCATGGGAGCCTCAGGTGAAATCGGACATATTAAGGTAGATATGGAAGAAACAAGAAGCTGTGGCTGTGGTGGTATTGGTTGTACTGAGCAATATGCTTCTGCTACCGGTCTGAAGAGAATGGCAGTGGAATTGTTGGAAAAATGTGATACTCCTTCTGTGCTGAGAGAAAAAGAAGTAGACGCCAAGGCAGTGTTTGATGCTTATAAAGAAGGAGATGCTTTGGCAGTACAGGTAGTTGAAAAATTTGGACATTATTTGGGATATACCTTGGCAGCAACGGCAGCAGTAATAGATCCGGAAGCCTTTATTATTGGCGGTGGGGTATCAAAAGCGGGAGAACCCCTGCTTGAGGTTGTAAAAAAATACTATAAGCAGTATGTGTGGCCGGGCTGCAGAGATAAGGTATTTGTGTTGGCAGCTCTGGGAAATGATGCAGGAATTTACGGAGCAGCAAGCTACGTTCTTTAATGATATTATGGATGCCAGTACATCCTGCACTGTTACAGCATAGAATAAAGAAAAAGGATGTAAAATTATGCTGTATAGTGAACTGCGTAAAAAAGAGGTTATTAACAGAAGGGACTGCAGAAAACTTGGTAAGATCGTTGACCTGGAAATAGATGAAAAAAACGGATGCATTAAAAAGATTAAAGTATCAGATTTTTGTAAATGTAAATGCTACCGGTATCTGCCCCAGTGCTGCAGAGTATTCTGTGGGGAACCGGATTATACCATTTGTTATCAGGAAATAAAACAAATTGGTCCGGATATTATAGTAGTAGATATTTGTTAAAAAAAGAGGTTTGGGAAGGCAGTTGCTTTTCCCAAACCTTTTTTACAAGTCTTTATAAAATTATTCAGGAGTGAGTCATAACCTTTTTCAGCTCATCCATAAAGGTGTTAATATCTTTAAATTCACGGTAGACAGAAGCAAACCGTACATAAGCTACCGTATCCAGATCCTTTAGCTTGTTCATTACCATTTCTCCGATCATTCCACTGGAAACCTCTTTATCTTCACGGTTAAAAATGGAGGTTTCCACAGAATCAACCAGGCGGTTAATCTGGTCTACACTAATGGGTCTTTTATGACAGGCACGAAGAACACCGGCCTCAATTTTAGAACGGTCATAGGTTTCTCTGTTATTATCCTTTTTGATTACGATTAAGGGAATGGTTTCTACTTTTTCATAGGTGGTAAAACGTTTTCCGCATTCGTCACAAACTCTTCTTCTGCGAATGGAATTATTTTCATCAGCAGGACGGGAGTCGATTACACGGGTATTATCATGACTGCAAAATGGGCACTTCATAGGAACCTCCAAATGTTAATATGAAAATTTAGTAATTAGTTTTTATGAGAATATTATATCTAAAAATAAATTTTCTGTCAATTTAAGAAATTATCCAGACTATTTGTTTTTTGCAGTTATTTTTTCATAGGAAAGGTTGAGTCTTAATGGTTTTCACATAAGAAAAAATATCTTCGTGTCATAAAGGCACTTTTATAAAGATACAAAACTTTATGCAGTTGCCTTGGCAAGAAATCAAGGATAGAGTATAATGTGAAATCATTTAGAAGTTTTGAAAATAGGAAAATAAGAGGAAGAATTGTGGGTGTTTTAAAATGTTTTTATCCGGACAGACAAAGCGAATCTACCTATCATCTGGATTTTGAAAAATTTTACAAGGAAGGCTATCGTGGAATTATTTTTGATATAGATAATACTCTGGTACCTCATGGTGCTAAGGCAGATGAAAGAAGTGTGGCACTTTTTAAAGACTTGAAAAAACTGGGCTTTCAGACCATGCTGCTGTCTAATAATAAAGAAGCCAGAGTAAAAAAGTTTAATGAGAAAATTCAAACCGGTTATATTTTTAAAGCAGGAAAGCCGGGAAAAGCAAATTATTATAAAGCGATGCAGCAGATGGGAACCAATGAAAAGAATACACTTTTTATAGGAGACCAGCTGTTTACGGATGTGTGGGGAGCAAAAAGAGTGGGGATTTATTCCATACTGGTACAGCCTATTCATCCCAAGGAAGAAATACAGATTGTACTGAAAAGATATCTGGAAAAAATAGTGTTATATTTTTATCATAAAGATTTGGAAAGAAAGGAAAAAAGAGACAGATGAAAATAGATGGAAAATCCAAGTTATGCGGTTTGATCGGTAAACCGGTAGAGCATACTATGTCTCCTTTGATTCATAATACCTTATCAGAAATTTTGGGAAAAAATATGGTATATGTACCATTTTTGGTGGAAGAGGATTTAAAAAGTGCAGTAGAAGGTGCCTATGCCTTAAATATCCGGGGATTAAATATTACGGTACCTTATAAAGAAAAGGTAGTGGATCTTCTAAAAGAGATAGATCCCTTAGCAGGGCAAATTGGGGCTGTGAATACTCTTTGTAAAACAGAGGGAGGTTATGTGGGATATAATACGGATATGACCGGCTTATATCGGGCCTTTTGTTCTGAAGGAATTAAAATTCAGGGAGAAAAGGTAATTATTTTAGGAGCCGGCGGGGCGGCCAGATCTGTGGCGTGCCTGTGCAGTCATTATAAGGCAGCCCAAATTTTTATCTTAAACAGGAATGTGGAAAAGGCTAAGCTGGTAGCAGAAGAGATCAATGCATTACAGGAAGAGCCCCTGGTGTTTCCTATGGCATTAGAGGAGTTTGATCAGCTTCCCAAGGAAAAAATGTTATGTATTCAGGCTACCAGTGTAGGTCTTGCACCTTGTGAGGAACGGGTAGTGATAGAAAATCAGAGTTTTTATGAAAGGATTCATACCGGTTATGATTTAATTTATCGTCCTGCCAATACCCGTTTTATGCAGCTGGTGAAGGCACAGGGAGGACGGGCCTTCCATGGATTGAAAATGCTTCTTTATCAGGGAATAGAGGCTTATGAAATTTGGAATGAATGTAGGGTGGAAGAAAGCCTGTGTAATACAATTTATGAAAAGATGAAAGGTGAGATGGGGATTGAAGAATAATATTATTCTGATTGGCTACATGGGTGCCGGAAAAAGTACGGTAGGAAAAAAACTGGCCAAGGTTAGAGCATATGAATTTATTGATACGGATCAATGGATTGAGAAACAGGAAAATAGGAGTATTCCTGAAATTTTTGCCAAAGAAGGTGAAGAATATTTCCGCTGTTTGGAGACAGAATGTATCCGAAGGCTTTTAAAGGAAGAGAAAGGAAAAGTAATCTCTGTAGGCGGCGGACTTCCGGTGAGAGAAGAAAACAGAGAATTGTTAAAGCAGCTGGGAACTGTAATTTATCTGAAGGCAACACCGGAAACCATTTATGAGAGAGTAAAGGAAGATACCAACAGACCACTGTTGCAGACTGAAAATCCAAAAGAAAGAATAAGAACTATGATGGAAGAAAGGGAGCCCTTTTATCAGCAGGCCTCTCATATTGTACTTAGTGTGGAAGAAAAAAGTGTGGATCAGCTGATTAGTGAGATTCCCATGTTATTAGATTGAAGAAGATAACTATGATGATACAGAATAGTTATGAAGAAGGAAAGGTAGTAAGCTATGAAAATATTGGTAATAAATGGTCCCAACCTGAATTTTTTGGGAATCAGGGAAAAAGGTATCTATGGTACTATGAATTATGAAGGTTTAGTACAGTTATTGGAGGAAAAGGGAAAAGAGACAGGAAATGAGGTCATTGTTTTTCAGAGTAATCATGAGGGTGCGATTATTGACCGTATTCAAGAGGCTTATTTTGACAAAACAGATGGAATTGTAATTAATCCCGGTGCTTTTACCCATTATAGCTATGCCATCAGAGATGCCCTTGCCAGTGTGGAGATTCCTAAGGTAGAGATTCATATTTCTGACATTACAAAAAGAGAAGAATTCAGAAAAATTTCAGTAACAAAAGAGGTATGTGATAAGCAGATTTACGGAAAAGGAATCCAGGGATATCTGGAAGCAATTGATTATTTATTACAATAAAATACAAGTATTGCTTGCAAAAGCCCTATTTATGGTATAAAATACAATAGAATTGTAATGCGACCATTTTAGGAGGAGAATAAGAATGATTTCAGCAGGTGATTTCAGAAACGGTATTACCATTGAGATAGATGGTAATATTTTTCAGATTATCGAATTTCAGCATGTAAAACCGGGGAAAGGTGCAGCCTTTGTTAGAACAAAGCTTAAGAATATCAAGAGTGGCGGTGTAGTAGAAAAAACCTTCCGTCCTACAGAAAAATGTCCTCAGGCACGTATTGACAGACAGGACATGCAGTACCTGTATTGTGATGGTGATTTATATCACTTCATGGATCAGGAAACATTTGAACAGATTGCGTTAAATGAAGAATCTGTTGGAGATGCTCTTAAGTTTGTGAAGGAGAATGACATTTGTAAAGTATGCTCCCATAATGGAAGTGTTTTTGCAATTGAGCCCCCCTTATTCGTAGAATTAGAGATTACAGAAACAGAGCCCGGATTTAAGGGAGATACAGCAACCGGAGCTACAAAGCCTGCGGTAGTAGAAACCGGAGCAACTGTTTATGTACCTTTATTCGTAGAACTTGGTGACAAGATTAAGATAGATACACGTTCCGGAGAATATTTGTCCAGAGTATAGTGAATCGCTGAAATAGAAAGCCTAAAGACAACAGTTAGTAACTGTTGTCTTTTTTGTGTAAGTAATTCTGTGATCAGTGTGATGAGAAGTCTTGAGCTGTTAATAGGAAAAGACATACTCCTGCTACCAAGGAGGTTATAATGGATATACAATTTTTTATAGAAAATATTCAGGAAATACTGGAAGAACATTATGGGCCGGACGCAAAGGTAGAGCATCATCAGGTCTATAAAAATAACGGAATACTTTTGGAGGGAATCTGCGTATTATTAAAGGAAAAAAATATTGCACCGACCATTTATCTCAATGATTTTTATAGAGAATACGAGGAAGGAAAAGCAATGGAAGATATCATTAAGCAAATTTGCAGACTGATAGATGAAAATCAGCTGAAAAACAGTTTTAATGTAGGATTTTTTCTAAATTATGACAATTTAAAGAATTACCTGGTATACAGAGTAATTAATAAGGAAAGAAACAGAGAACTTTTAAAGAAGGTACCCTACAGACAATTACAGGATCTGGCACTTGTCTGCCATTGTCTGATAGAAAATGAGGAAATTGGAACAGGTTCAATTCTGATTCATCACCACCATTTAAAAAGCTGGAAAATTGATGAGGAGCAATTATTTGCAGATGCTTCAAAAAACAGTCCCAGACTAGAACCCTGTAAAGTTCATAAAATGAGTACACTGGTGAAAGAAATTTTAACAGAGACAGTAGAAAAGAAGGTGAACGAAATTTGCGATGAATATCCTCAGGAAAAAGAGGAATTGCTGGAAAAAACGTTAGATCAGATGGTACAGGAAATGGAGGAAGGGCAGCTTCCCATGTATGTTATTACCAATAGCAGGAGATACTACGGTGCAGCCTCTCTGTTTTACAATGATGTTATGGAAGAAATAGCGGAATTATTAGATAATGATTATTACGTTATTCCAAGCTCTGTACATGAATTGATTATTTTGGAAAAGAAAGAGGATATTTGTCCCTCGGTATTAAATGATATGATAGTAGATGTTAATCAAACTCAGGTAGAAGAGGAGGAATGGCTGGGAGATCATGCCTATTTGTACTGTCGTCAGACCCGGCAGCTGCAGTCTGTGGTATAAGGTAAACGTTGACATAAAACCATAGATATGATAATATGAACATCGAGTTGTAACAAAATTGTAATATTTTACAGCTCGATGTATTAGCACCCGTAGTCTAACGGATAGAACGGAGGCCTCCGACGCCTTTAATGCAGGTTCGATTCCTGTCGGGTGCATTTTTTATCTGTATTTTCTGTTCTTTTGGAGGATAGAAAATACAGAGTTTAATAGGAAAGGAGATTATATGGATTATCCAAATTGGAAAGAAAAATGCCAAAAATTTGGGGAAAATGTGAAAGTCCAAAGCGGAAATTTACTCCATCTCTTTAAGGAAAACAAAACAGTTTCTGTAGTTATAGTAGCATTTATTGTAGTTGTACTTTTGGCAGTAGCATTATTAAATACCAAGGAAAAGCAAGAGGAAGTGGTTGCGATAGCGGAAACTTCCACAGAAGCAGCAGTCGAAGGTGAAGAGGAAGAGCTGGTAGTTACGGAAGAGGTCTTGGAAAAGGATGCTTATCCTGAGGTTAATAATCTGGTGAAACAGTATTACCAGGCTTTAGTGGACGGAGATATGGAAACAATCTCCAAGATTAAAAGCTTCACTGATGAAGAAGAGCAGATGAAGATCGTTAAGAAAAGCGAGTTTATCGAAGGTTATCCGTCTCTTACTGTGTATACGAAAAAAGGACCGGAAGAGAATTCCTATATTGCCTATGTTCATTATGAAGTTAAGTTCTACGATTATGAAAAAACAGCTCCCGGTTTAAATACACTTTATATTTGTATGGATGATGCCGGTAATTATTATATTAATTCCGATGATTTACAGGAAGATGTAGTAGAATATCTGAAGACTGTTTCCCTGCAAAATGATGTATTGGAGTTATTTAATGCTGTTCAGGTGGCTTATAACGAGGTAAAAACAGGAGATGAAAATCTGGGTGGCTTTTTAGATGAGCTTCCTATTTTACTGGCAGAATCCGTAAGTGAGACTATTGCAGAACAAGTTGCGTTAGAAGAAGCCATGAAGGAAGAGGAAGAAGAGGAAGTACCTGCGGAAGTGGTAGTTGTTACTAAGGTCAAGGCTAAGGAAGTGGTAAATGTACGTTCCTCTGATAGTATTGAAGCTGACAGACTGGGACAGACTTCTACGGGACAGGTATTGGAATTGCTGGAAGAAAAGGTAAACGGTTGGTCTAAGGTTAAATTTGACGGTAAAGAAGGCTATATTAAATCAGAGTTTTTAGAGCCGGAAGAAACTCAGACAGTTGCCAATCCTCAGGTCTCTGATAATGGAACAGAGGAAGCTTCCGGTATCCAGACTGCTTCAGAAATAAAAACAACAAAGGGTAAGGTGACAGATACCGTAAATATCAGGAAAACAGCCAGTACCACAGGTGAAAAATTAGGTCAGTTAGCCAAGGGAACCAGCGTAGATATTATAGAAAAACAAGCAGACGGATGGACGAAAATTAAATATAATGATGGAGAGGCTTTTGTAAAATCCGATTACGTGGAATAAAAGCTTTCTGAAATTAAAGGTATAAAACCTGTGATCAGTTGGAAAACTAACTGATGACAGGTTTTTTATCGTACAGAAAAGTTATTTCCATACGATAAAAAAGACTTCGTAAGGTATTATTTCTTATATCATATAAGATTTTAGAGTTTGGAGGATAATAATGAATAAAGATGATGCAGCAGTTTTAAAAAATGTACAAAAAAATATTGAAATGGCCATGAAGGCTATTGAAACCGTTGAGCCCAAGGTTCAGGAAAAAAATCTGGCTCTCTTGTTAGCAGATACAAATAAAAGATATGCGTTACTGCATAATAAGGTTGTTTCAAAAATGGTAGAAGAAAAAATACAGCCTGAAAAATCAAGTACCATGGAAAATATGATGCTGGTAGGCGGAATCACCGGAAATACATTATTAAATACCTCTACCGGCCATTTAGCAGAGCTTATGATTAAGGGAAGCAATATGGGGATTACGGATTTAAATAAAACCTTAAATCACCATGGTGAAGCATCTAAGGAGGCAAAGGAAATAGTAGAAGAATTATTGGAAATGGAAAAATATAATTTAGAAGAGTATAAGAAATATTTATAGGAAAGCACAGGCGATATATCCAAGTATTATTGTATACAAAAAATTTTACAATTTAATGTAGAAAAGTATTGCATTGAAAAACAAAGTATAATAAAATGAGTTCGTAATTAAGTTTGTATTTGATAAATAGGAGGATATATTTTATGTCATATGTTGATGAGATTATTGATCTTGTAGTAGAGAAAAACCCTGCCCAGCCGGAATTCCATCAGGCAGTAAAAGAGGTTATGGAATCTCTTAGAGTAGTAGTAGAGGCTAATGAGGAAAAGTACCGCAGAGATGCCTTATTGGAAAGAATGATTAATCCGGAAAGACAGATTATTTTTCGTGTGCCCTGGGTAGATGATAAGGGACAGGTTCAGGTAAATACTGCTTATCGTGTTCAGTTTAACAGTGCTATCGGACCTTACAAGGGTGTAATCCGTTTACATCCTTCCGTAAACTTAGGAATCATTAAGTTTTTGGGATTTGAACAGATTTTTAAAAACTCATTAACAGGGCTTCCCATTGGTGGAGGAAAAGGTGGATCTGACTTTGATCCTAAAGGAAAATCAGATCGTGAAGTTATGGCATTTTGTCAGAGTTTTATTACAGAGCTTTATAAATATATTGGAGCAGATACTGACGTACCTGCAGGAGATATCGGTACAGGAGCCAGAGAAATCGGCTATATGTACGGACAGTATAAGAGATTAACAGGGCTTTATGAAGGTGTTCTTACAGGAAAAGGTTTAACTTACGGCGGATCTCTTGCAAGAAAAGAGGCTACCGGATACGGACTGTTATATATTACTGCTGAAATGTTAAAATCTAACGGTACTTCTTTGGAAGGTAAGACTATTGCTGTTTCCGGTTCAGGAAATGTTGCTATTTACGCTATTGAAAAAGCTCAGCAGTTAGGCGGAAAGCCTGTAACCTGTTCTGATTCTACCGGCTGGATTTATGATCCGGAAGGAATTGATGTAGCATTATTAAAGGAAGTAAAAGAAGTAAAACGTGCAAGACTTACAGAATATGCTGCTGCAAGACCCAGTGCAGAGTACCACGAAGGAAAAGGAGTATGGAGTGTTAAAGTAGATATTGCTCTTCCTTGTGCAACACAGAATGAATTACACTTAGAGGATGCAAAACAGTTAGTTGCTAACGGATGTATTGCAGTGGCTGAAGGGGCAAATATGCCTACTACCATGGACGCTACCGAATATCTGCAGAGTAACGGTGTTTGGTTTGTTCCGGGAAAAGCAGCTAATGCAGGTGGTGTAGCAACCTCTGCTTTAGAAATGAGCCAGAACTCTGAAAGACTTAGCTGGACCTTTGAAGAGGTTGATGGAAAATTACAGCAGATTATGGTAAATATTTTCCGTAATTTAGATAAGGCTGCCAAGGATTACGGAATGGAAGG
>JAFYWD010000154.1 GCA_017558205.1 Lachnospiraceae bacterium
ATCTAAATATCCGGCAGGAAGCCTTGGTCTGGGAGTATTGATGATTGTGTTGTGTGGAAATTATGTGTATAATAGTGAATATATCACAGTGGCAGAAAATTCCTATCATATTCCTGATGAGGTGATTGAAGTATGTGATATGATTCTTCCGGGGGAGGGAGAAGAAAGGGTAACCGGTGTTTTTCCTGATGAACTAATCCATTTTGTACGTCAATACACTACCTCTATTCAGATGGCATATGGAAGGGATTATCTGGCACCTGATTGGAAATATGGCGATCATCCGCTGAGAGAAGCTATGAATAGGGAAAAAATTCAGGCCTTTCGGGTGGTAACCCTTGCAAATAAAGCTAATTGCCATTATATTATATTAAAAAGGGATAAAGAAATTATCGGTAACCTTAAAAATTTTAATGTGGAATTAGTGGGGGAAACAGAGAACTATAAGGTATATAGAAATGGGAATATTAATTTTTAAATAACTGTTCAGTGCAGGCATGAGCCTTACCGGGGATACCTTCTTCGGAGCTGCGAAGGTACTGAATAGTTACTCTTTGGAAATGAATTTCACTTAACAGCAAAGGAGTAGACAGTATGACAAAAGCGGAAATATTAAAAAAAGAGATTTTGACACAGTATAGGAGTCTGAGACAGTTTGCCATTGAGATGGAGATTCCCTATAGTACATTAGTAACAGCGTTGGAAAGAGGCATTGAAGGTATGGCCTATGGGACAGTAATTCGTATGTGTGATAAATTAAAGCTGAACCCTATTGACTTTACATCTCTTGAGAGAGATACTTCCGTTAGTGAGCAGTTGTTAGAGAACAGAGTAATGCAGTATTATGTGGTTTTGAATCCTGAGGGACGAAGAAAAATTATGGAAATTATGAGAGATTACACTGAAATTGAAAAATATAAGGAACAATAAAATAAAAAATCTGCCGTCAAAAGGGCAGATTTTTTATTTTATTATTTTTATGTAATAAAGTTTCTAACAGTAATAATTAAAAAGAAATCCACTATAATGGCTTGTAAGATAAGGGGTAGTAAAATTTTTTCCCGGATTCTTATAGGCCACTATTTTTTTGTGAGTATAATTTAAAGGGTCTCTGGAAATCTGCTCCCCCTTATCGTAAAGGGAGGAAGAAAAATCCTTTAGGGGTGAGAGGAGTCGAAGGGCATCCTCGGATTGTGTGGATTCCTCCAGCAAATTTTCATCCACTGTAAGACTTCCGGTTTCAGTGGTATTAATCCCGATGGCATCCAATTCATTATAATAAAGACGAACCACACTTAATAATTCATGGGACAGCTTTCCTTTATTAGCCTTTAACTCTTGATATTCACCAACGGACTGAAGGAAAGTATTATAACCACCTACAAGGTTACGGATATTATCCTTAACAGCATCTGTATTTGTCTTGATTCCGATAGTAACGGGAGGCTGATCCTGACCGCTGACACCAAGAAGATCTAATTCGTAAAAATTATCCAAAATCAGATGGTTTTCAGGAGAAGAAATTTCCTTTCCGTTTGCCATAATACGGGCATTTTCAGGTAATACCGTAGTATAATTTAAACCAAGATAATTAACGGAGGTATGAGAATCCCCCTGTCTGTGTTCGGAAACAGTGAAAATCGGGGAGCCTTCTTTGCCCTTATTCCCGGTTTTGGCAGATACCAGACGAATGGCGGCAGTATCGTTGACGCCGTCGATTAAAGAGGCAGAAATGCCGATATTACTGTGGTTAAATAAGCGAATCAGCTTAGTCTGCACATCAACATTCATATCATCCTGATTTACTGTAAATTGAAATTCATAGCCCTGATCATTAATATTTACATCAAAGGAGTAATTCCCGGGAGATAATTTCTGATCACCACAGGGAAGAAAATTACTAATATTAATCTGAGGAGCTGCCAGTTTTTGGATTTCTAATTCGTAAAAAGGAATCTCCTCACTTCGTATGTCATTATTACCAATATATTTTACAAGCACAAGGTCTTCATTGTTACTGAAGGCCACCTTTCCCTGAAATAAATCCTGACGGGTCTGTCCCGTGGAATTTAAAATGGTATGCTGTAAACGTCTGGCATCCTCTTTCAGATGAATAGCAAAGGCCTTGGTAGCATCACTTCGATCCAATAGGTAGAGAGGTGCTTCTTTATTCATTTCAATAATATCATGATAGATATTCTTCAGTTCGCTTGTCGGATGACTTTCCAGTCTGGCATCACTTTTCCTGGGAGAATAAGCGCTCATATAATGATTATAAACAGAAGTCATAACAGTATCTCCCATAAGCAGCCTCCTTTCTGTGGTTATCAAAAAATCAATAGTGATTGATTATAAATAAATACCAAGTTACAACAATTATGCACAATAATTATATTACTGAATAAGCCCTTTTTCAAGGTTATATTTAAGTAAAGTATTGATTTTCTTCTGTTTTTATGGTTGACTGCCGGTATGGGATTTGCCAATATATTCATTAATAACTGCCACATGTTCATCCCAGGATTCATAACCGGGAGTTTCTCTTTTGTCCGGAATATCGCTTCCTGATAAAAAGATACCTAAATAACGGCTGAACTTAGTGCTTCCCAAATGGTTCAGGTGGGAATCATCATTAAAATCAGTTGAAAAATCAAGATCTATTTGTTTATAGTATTCATTGTAATCAATAAAGATCAGTTCCTCTTCCTTAGCAATATCCATAATCTGATTGTAGGTTTCTTTATCTTCCGCAGTAATCAGGTAGGGAACTACAATCAAGACTAAGGTAATATCCCTTTCTTTTGTATACTGTATAATTTTTCTTAAATATTTTTCGGATTTTTCTGTAAGTCCTCTTCTTTCATTTGTAGAAATTGCAGGCTCCTTCATTTTAAAGGTTTTTATATAAGGAGTATAGCCTTTGAAGGCAGCGGATTCCTCTTTGGATTTAAAAAGGTATTTAAAATCCTCGTCATTTAATTCGTCATATCTGCTGTGATAGGAGGAGAAATCCGGAAAATAATCAAAGAACTTATGAGATTCCACACTTGCTGACAACATTTCTAATTTATTGAGAGAGAATTTCATTCCATAAATATTTTCGGAAATCCACTCGTATTGATAATCATCTTTAAATCTGGCAGGTCCGTATAAATCAAGAACGATCATTTGGGGATTTTGATATTTTAATAATTCTTTCAAATAATAATAGGTCATCCACAAAGGCTGCTCTGCACCGCTGTAATCATAGCCTGCAATACCGTATTCCTCCCAAAGTAAGGCCGTATTGATACCGCAATGTACATGACTGGTACCCATAAAAGCAACATCAATACTGTTTTTAGGTTGAGCATAGAGTCCCTCCTTTTGATTGATACCATGGCCTGATTTGATTTTTAATACCTGCTCTATAGTAATAAGAGAAAAAAATAAAAGCAGGATAAAAATAATTCTTGTTAAATTCTTTTTCATAAAAACTCCAATTTTAAAATTGCATATAAATAAAATTTTCTGAATGATATCCAGGACCATATATTCCAAAAATAAATATAATAATCAGGAACAGATAGAAAAGGCAGTACCTGATAAGCTGGGACTTATTTTGAAGAACCTTGGGAAATACACTGTTATTCCTGTATCCGTAGCTGTCTGCCCAAAACATAATTAAGATGCTTAAAAGAATAACCCACAGTTCTACAGTATTTAAATCAAGCTTTTCAAAATTTTTACAGATTCGCAGAATACTGGTTCCCTGCAATAGTGTTTGTTTAAAATAATTGATGGCAGCACCGGCAGAGGTTGCCCGGAAAAAGACCCAGGCAACGGAAACCTGCACTAAGGTTAAGCTTCTTTTGATAATCTGATTTTTGATTTTATGTAAAAACAGGGTTTCTGCAATGGAGTAGAACCCATGTAGCAGACCCCAGATTACAAAGGACAGACCGGTACCGTGCCAAAGGCCGCAGACCAGAAATACCAGCAGGGTATTAAAGCTTTTCCGCGTTTTTCCCTTACGATTTCCACCAAGAGGGATATAGAAGTAATCACGAAGCCAGCTACTTAAAGAAATATGCCACCTTCTCCAAAAATCAGAGATGGAAAGGGCGAAATAAGGGGTTTTAAAATTAGGATGCAGCTTAATACCAAAAATACCGGATATGCCGTAAGCGATGTAGGAGTAGCCAGCAAAATCAGTATAAATCTGGATAGTATATAAAATAATACCCAAGCTAAGCCAAAAGCTGTCATAGCCTTGAGGATATTCAAACAATCTGTTAACAGTTACACTTACTCTGTCTGCAATTACAATTTTTAAAAAGTAACCATACAGAATATAGGTAAAGGAAGTTGACAGACGGCCTGTTTGCCAGAAGATGATGTTCTGAAGACTTTTTAATTGAGAGAAAAACTCTGATGGTCTTTCAATAGGTCCGCTGATGAATTTGGGAAAGAAGCTCATATATAATAAAAATTCAGAGAGACTTTCTTTTGGTGTATATTTTTGGTGATAGATATCAAGTATATAGGATATGGCCTGGAAGGTATAAAAGGATAGCCCTATAGGAATGACAAAAAATTCTAAAAATGAAGGCGGGGACTCCGAAACAAGTCCCATACGTTCCCATAAATATAAGACGAATTTATAGAAAAAAATCGTAAAAGAATGAATGAAAACTGAAAGTCCGGTAAGAAGCTTGCAGGCTGTCAGCTTATTTTTTTCCCTGAATTTAGCTAGTTCATGTCCTGCAAGATAGGTAAAAAGAGAGGAAAGTATTAAAACAATACCTGCATAAGTATCAAGATAAAAACAATATAAGATACCTGAAACGGATAAGAGATGGACACGCCATTCCCTTCTCACAAGAAAATATAGGAGTATTACAATTATTAAATAGATAAGAAAAAAAGAAGTTGTAAACATTATTTCATCCTCACAAATAAAAAAAGAGTGTGAAAAATGTACAAAAACAACATCGGGAATTAAAGGCCCGACTTTTTATACATATTTCAGCCACTCTTTTACTTTTCTTTTCACAGCAAATAATACTGTCATTCTGTATGATGAAGTAATTCTTTGCCTTAAAAGCCTTAACCTTACGGCAGTAAAGACAGCATCAAAATCATAAGACTCTCTTCTTATGAAACCGCTATAATCTGAAGCTAGACTATCACAGATTATTCCTTCTATCAATATATTTTAGGAAATCTTAAGAAAATTTTGTAATAGTTCAGCTTTCGGATTCCTGTTACGAATATTCCCAGAGGCTAAAGTGCTTTCTATAACTCCTAAACTTTTGGATGTTAATTTTATAATTCAAAGAAATACATCCAACTATCTTTTCAAGATTGTAAAATATTTTGGTACAATTATGGCTTATGAAGAGAAATTGGAGCAAATCATGTCCTATTCTTAGTAAAGCTCCAAATTTAATTGATTTTTCCGGAGCTTTTTTAAAGCTTTTTTTTATAACATCCAAATTTGAGTTTTAAAATTTCAAATTATATTATTTTTATTATAAATTTGGATGTTTTTAATATTTTATCTAAATAAGCTCACAAATTGGTAACGGGAGGCTGAACTGTTACGTTACTTTTCACACCCACATCAATCACTGGCTGATTGGTGTGGAGAATGCAAATAAAAGTGGCACAGAATCTGCCCACCGCTGAAAGCGGTTTTTAAATGGGCAGATTCCGTTACGTTCACAGGCAGGCGTCGATTTGGTTGACATTTCAACAGTGAAAAGCTAAACTGAAAAAAAATAAAGAAAAATCAAGAGGGAGAAGCCATGGGGAACCCAAACAATATAAGAAGTGAAAAAAGAGGAAAAGAGCTGCCTTATAACAAAATATTATTTGTGGCAATAGTTATTATCAGCTTTGCCATGATATATATTTATAATGTGTTAACCCCTATTATGTCAGATGATTTGATGCTGGATAAAAGTCTCTATCCTACCTTTAAGGAGGTTTTGGCAAGAGAGTACTGGCAATACATGAACTGGACGGGGCGATCTGTTCTCCAGCTGTTGTTAAGGACCACTGCTTTAATGCCAAAAAGCTTTTTCTTTTTGGCAAACAGTATATTTTTTACCGGCTTATCCCTTCTTATTTACAATAATGTAAAAGGTTCTAAAAAGTATGATGTGATTACCTACCTCTTGATTCAGCTTTGTTTGTGGAATTTCAGTGTGGATTTTTCACAGACGGTATTATGGATGAGCGGTGCCTGTAATTATTTGTGGGGAATGGTTATTGTGTTAGGCTTTCTTACCCTGTTTAGAAAAATGCTGTATGGAAAAACAGAAGGAATACAGGGGGCTCTTTTGCTTGCAGCCTTATATCTGCTTGCCTTTCTTGCCGGCTGGGGAAATGAAAATACTTCCGGAGGAGCTATTTTAATTGCCGGTTTATTGGTGCTGGATCATTATAGAAAAAACAGGAAAATTAATCTAAAAGTGGCAGGCAGTCTGGTTTCCTGTATGTCCGGCTTTCTCTTTTTGCTGCTGGCTCCGGGAAATAAGGTGAGAGGAGAGCTGGTTAAGGCAGAAGAAACTTATCAGGGATTGGCTGCTTATATCAGCAGAGGCTTAAAGGTGTTAAAGGCAATAGATGAATATCTTCTCCTATATTTGATGGTAATATGTCTGTTAGGAGTTTATTTTTACTATAA
>JAFYWD010000014.1 GCA_017558205.1 Lachnospiraceae bacterium
GTTATTTTGGTTTTTGTTGGTTTTTGTTTGGTTTCTGTAACCCAAGCTTTGGGAAAGCCACATTTTTGATGTGTAATAAGTATTTTTTGTTATTATTTTTCTATTATTTTTTGTAATTTAAACATAGTTTTTAGATATTTTTCTGGTGTAAATATTATAATTTGTCTATTTATCTTAAGTTTTTCATGGTGGCTTGTACAGCCGGCTCGTCTGGGTCTCAACTCTTGCTTTTTCTCTCTCAGATACTTTCAGGCAGCTTCCTTGGGTCTCAACTCTTGCTTTTCTTCTCCCAGATACTTTCTACCGACTTCCTTGGGTCTACTTAAATTAATTTTTATTCCTTATGAAAATTTGACGTTTCTCTCTAAAGCCTGTATGATATTTAAGAGAAGGACGACTCCTTAGTGTAAATATCTTTAAGACAAAATTGTTCTAAATACTAACATACTGGTGTTAATAGCCATGATATCAAAGCCATAGAAAGAGAGTTTTTAATTAGAATGAGCTTTACCACAGATTTATTTCATAAAAATTATCCTATTTATCTGGATCTTCATACCCATACTATCAGCAGCGGTCACGGATCCACAGATAAAATTATAGATTTGGTTCATAGCGCCCGTGACAGGAGACTAACGATTCTTGGTATCTCAGATCATGGTCCTGCTACTTCCGGTTCTGCTTCGCCGTCTTACTTCAGAGGATTAAAATATGCTGACCGTCATAAAGAGGGAGTAAGAATTTTATATGGTGCAGAATTAAATATTATAGATGAGGAAGGAAATGTGGATCTGGAGGATTCCATTCTGGAAAATCTCGACTATGCTTTTATCAGTATTCATCCTCCTGTTTTTACACCTTATGAACATTTGGATCTGACAGAGACTTATATCAAAGCAATGAATCACCCCAAGGTTTCTTTTCTTGGTCATATTGATGATGCCCGTTTCCCTGTTAATTTTGAAAAGCTGTTAATGGCAGCGAAAGATCGGGGAATCTATCCGGAAATAAATAACGGTTCTCTCATGCCCAATGCCTATCGGGTGGGAGGACAAAAAAATTGCAGAATCTTATTACAAATCTGCAAGGATATCCGGCTTCCCGTTTTATTATCCAGCGATAGCCACGGAAAAAAGAATGTGGGAAATATGGAATACATTTTTCCTTTACTGGAAGAAATTGACTTTCCCGAGGAACTTGTAATTAACAGTAATCAACAGCTTTGGGAAAAAATATTATTTTAATATTTCTGTAGTCCGAGCAGCCGATTTCCGGCTTTTGTATCAATAGGTATAAAAATAAAAAATGCAGTCACAGATTTTCTTATGTCTCCTGTTGGCTGCATCTTTCTTTATTTACAGAAAATAAACCGGCATATCATCTCCGATACCGCAAATAGTATTGGTGGCGCCTGTTTTCTTTTCTTCTTTTTCTTCCTGTGTCTTAACTACTAAATCAAGCACCTGTTGATCAGTAGACGCAATTACTGTAGCTTTCACTTCTTCTTTATCCTTGGCTGTTTCTTTAATCGCTGATGTATCTTTTTTAGCGGAAACCTTCTTTGATGATGATTTCTTTACAGTTTTCTTCTCCTCCGTTTCCTCCTTTACAGCAGTTTTCTTTACAGTTTTCTTCTCTTCTTCCATTTTTGGCTCTGCTTTTTTTACAGCTCTGGACGCTCTGTCCATACTTCCCTTACCTACTGCCATATTTTATTACCTCCTTCGCCAGTTCTTTGAATTCTCTGGCACTTCTTGCACTTTTTTTATAAACACCTACAGGCACGGAAGCATCCTGGGCCCATTCAATAGAGGTGTCTACATGGATAGAGGAGTCAAAAACATGAATACTCTCATATCCTGATAAAATTTCTCTAGTCTGCTTATAATAGTTTTTACGCTCATCCACCTTAGTAATCAGAACTCCCATTACCTTAGCTTCTGTCATTTCATCCATTCCCCGTAAAAAATCAAACATATTGGCCAATCCAAACAAGCCCCAGGGAGAAGCCTCTACCGGAACAATAACATAATCAGCAGTACACAAAATATTGATTACCCAGGTTCCTAAGGTGGGAGGAGCATCCATTAAAATATAATCATATTCTCCCTCTTCATAGATTCCTTTTAAACATTTTTTCAGAACATACTCTCTTTGCATCATAGTGAATAATTCATATTCAATCTGACTCATCAAGGTAGAGGAAGGAATTAAATCAAGGTTTTCATAAGGTGTAGCTATCACATAATCTTTTAAATCTTTTTTTCCTTTTACGGCATAATAGAGATTCTTTTCACTTTCTGCCATTTCCAGTACTTTTTCCTCATCAAAAAAAGAAAGGGAAAGATTCAATTGCATATCACCGTCTACCAGTAAAACCTTTTTTCCTGCCTGAGAAAGCTCGTAGGCTAAATTGGCACAGGCAGTGGATTTCCCACTGCCTCCTTTATTATTGGTAAAACAGATTGTTTTTGTCTTACGTTCTTTCATATTCTGTTACTTTGCCTCATAAATTTTAATATCAAAGGAATCTGCCACACATTGTCTTGCTTCTTTCAGATCTGCAAAGAGATTGTCTCCCATCATCTGAGCCAGAATATTTCCGATAGCTGTAGCCTCTCCGGGACCTGCATGTACATCTACTCCCGTATATTTTGCTGTCAGCTCATTTAGATATACTGCGTTGGAGCCTCCTCCGATGACATTGATTCTGTCGTATTTTACTCCGGTAATCTTTTCAATTCCTTTTAATTTATCTGCATAGCATTTTGCCAGAGAGTTGTAAATTACACTGGCAATGGCAGGTACACTTTCCGGTACCTCCTGATTAGTTTTTCTGCAATAATCCCTTACAGCTTCTGCCATATCCTTGGGCGCAAGGAAGCTTTCGTCCTGGCAATCCACGATAGTAGAAATTGTTTCGTAAGATGCCTTTTCACAAAGCTCTCCGTATGACATATCCGGCACCTGCTGGTCTCTTACGGAGTTAATCATCCAAAGTCCCATAATGTTTGCAAGATAGGTGATTTTTCCGCCGTAACCGCCTTCGTTGGTAAAGTTCTCTTCTTTACTGGCAGGAGTGCAGTTAGGTTCTGCCATTTCTACCCCCATTAAGGACCAGGTTCCTGAACTGATATAACAGGTGTCTTCTGCATTTGTAGGAAGTGCCATTACTGCTGCTGCCGTATCATGAGTAGGTGGAAGTACTACCTGGCAGTTATAGCCTACCAGCTCCTGCACTTCTTTTGTCAAATCACCAATAGCTGTTCCCGGCATCTGAATTTTCTGAAAGATTTTTCTTGGGAAGCCCAGTCTGTCAATTAATTCATAGTCCCAATCCTTGGTATTGGGATCGATCAGCTGGCTGGTAGTTGCTTCCGTATATTCCTGCACTTTTTTTCCGCTTAATTTATAATGGAAAAAGTCAGGAATCATCAGCATGGCAGCTGCCTTTTCCAAATTTTCAGGCTGACCCTTTTTCACTGCCATTAACTGATAAATGGTGTTATAAATAGCTTTCTGGATTCCTGTTCTTGCATACAATTCATCTTCCGGAATAATTTTGAAAACTTCTTCATCCATTCCCTCAGTTCTGCTGTCTCTGTAGCCTACCGTATTTCCCAGGATATTTTCCTCTTCATCCAAAAGAACAAAATCCACTCCCCAGGTATCTACACCTACACTTACAGGTATCTTTCCCATTTCCTTACATTTTTTCATTCCCGTAATGATTTCACCAAATAACCGATTGGTATCCCAGCAGAGAGTACCATTTACATCATCCATTCCATTCCAGAAACGATAAACCTCTTCCAATGCAATTTTTCCATTTTCATAGCTTCCTAAAATATGTCTTCCACTGGAAGCCCCAATATCTATTGCCAAAAAATATTTACTCATTTTTCTTCCCCTTTTCCATAAATATCGTAACAGTCTCTCATGACCGGTCAGCCCTGTGATTGGTCATGGCTGAGCTGTTACTAAACATTCGCTTTAAAATATACCAAAAATTTTCTCCTTAAAGGAATTAGAAATGGTATCATAATCTGCATATTGTATCTTACTGTCCTTAAAGCTGTTACCCCAGGCCTCACAAATGGCGTCTGCAACCAATATGGCATCCTCATGCTGTGTCATTAAAATAGCAGGAAAGACATAATAAATCATAAAAAAATTAAGATCTATCTGCAAATAACCTTTTATTTTTCCTTTTACTTCAAATTTTCTTTTTACTGCCTCTACGAACACGGCAGCAATCTCTTTGGCCATAATTTCTTTTTTTTCGGCCTTCATATAATCCGTCATTTCAAAAAAATAATGATTATATTCCTGGCGAAAGGCCTTCATATTTTCTTCATATTGCTTCTTCTTAAGTTTTTTTAACATGGGACTCATATGGTCAAATATGGTCTCTACTCTTTCTAACATCTGCTTTTTTATTATCCTTTACTTTTTTGATGTATGCCCGGAAAATCTAGTCTACTACAACACCCTTCTGAAGCATTACATTAGCATAAAGAGCACTTTCACCTGTGGCAATAATGGCATAAGCTTCCTTTGCCTCATCATAAAACTTAAATCTTTCGATGTTGCCTACAGCTTCTGCTCCTCTGCTGTCATATTTGGATATAATTTCTTTATAGGTATCCCAAATAGGAGTTTCTACTTTATCTCCCGGCATTACCTCCATCAGATTTACCGGCTTTTCTACATAAGTATCCAGAGGAAATACCTGTAAAATTGCGTCCAATAATTCAGGAACACCATGTCCGTCGCAACGGATTACAATGGAATTTTTACCCATGGACTGAGCAGGGAAATTTCCATCAGAAATTACCAGACGATCGCTGTGTCCCATCTCAGCTAAAACCTTTAATAATTCAGGTGAAAGAATTTTCGGAATACCTTTTAACATACTAATTACCTCCAAAATTGTATTATTTTTTAACTGTTTCATACTCCCACAGTTATTTTTAATTATTATAATATAGATATGGCTATAAAAAAAGGGGATATGTCAATAATGTTACAATAACACCATGAACTATCCCTTATTTTTTTACTCCTTATAGTATTTCATTATATTTTTTGAAATTTCTTCTTCCGGCTCTAATCCACAAATTTCAAAAAGAAGCTCCTCTACACTTTTTTCCGATAGTAGCTTTTCCCAATTCTCCTCTTTGGGGTTATGGTACTTAAGTGCCGCTGCCACAGTTTTTTCCAAAACCTTGGCACTTTCATTATATTTATGAAGCAGACGGATAGGTCCCAGCAGGCGTTCTGACTTGGCCAATTTTCTTTTGGGATCTCTGGCATTTCGCTCCACGGTA
>JAFYWD010000155.1 GCA_017558205.1 Lachnospiraceae bacterium
ATAAACAAATAGAAGCTAAAGGCAAATTCTTCTGTCTGCTCATAAATTACCTTTAGAAAAATCCAAAGAGTAAGAAAGGAAAAAAAGGCAAATACCAGCAAATAATTTTCTCCTCCCGAGAGCTCACACAAAAGCTTCACAATAGCATTAAATAATGGCTCTGTTACTACATAGCCACCTACATAAATTTCATGTATGGTATCCACATAGGATTCATAGTCATTGCCTACCTCCAGCCGAAGGGCTGCCGGAAGAAATAAAATCAGAAAAACAGAAAGCAGACTTAAGGAATTCATTCCCTGTCTGCGTGTAATGGTACTGCTTCTTCCTATCAATTCCCGTTCCAATCTTCTGTTATTTACCAGGCAGGCCACTCCTATGGAAAGGGCTGCGATCAATAAATATAATATCATTTTTTTACCCTAATTATTTTCTTTTGCTTCTTTGATTCCTTGAAGCATTAATCGAAAGGCTTCCTTTTCCTTAATTTCTCCACACATTTTTTTCCTGTGTGCCAGAAGAAATCTAAGACTCATAACATATTTCAGTTTTCCGTAAAGATAATGGTAAAGCACCCCTCTGTCAAAAAAGAATTTTTCATTATAACCAAAAAACCAGGTGGAAGGACGCGGTATCTCTTTTCCTATGGCAATAGGAAGGGCATAAATACGAAAGCCCTTTTTTAGACACTCCATTAAAAACAGGCTGTCTTCTCCGTTACTGTATCTGGCACCTCCTCCAAACAACAGAGAAAAGGTAATATTTGCACTGTGAAGCTTCTCCCTCCTTACGGCAAAGCTGTAGGTAGGATATCTTCCGCTGTTATAAAAACGAACTCTATGCTCCTTATCTATATGATAGGTAGCTCTTCCTTCCTCTACCTCCACATTAAATAACAACATATCTGCTTTAGGTCTTTCCCGAAAGGCCTGAAGAATTTTTTCTTTATATCCATCATCATAAACAATATCTTCATCAGAAAACAGAAGAATCTCAGAATCGGCACGAAGGAGGGCGTTATTCCGGGACAGTCCTACTCCCCTTTCCTGAAAGCTGTAAGCCTTAATCTTATGTCCCTTCCATTCATACTCCAGGTAGCTGTTTTCATCACATTGATTAATAATAATGGCATCAGATTGAAGATTCATTTTTTCTGCCAGTAAGCCTACTTCCTGCCTTACGGCAGACACCAGGGTTTGCAGTCTCATTTTCTTCCTCCATAGTATGCATGTATAAAACGATCCTCTGCTTCTACTAAAACAGCCCCTGCAGGCTGACAGGCATGGAGGCTCATTTCTTCCAGCAGTCTTTCTGTCTTTCTTCCTATATTTTTTCCCCAGGGAACGAACAGAACCACCTTCTTCTTCCCAAGACTTTCCCAGTCCTTGCAGTCAGGAATTTTATCTGCCTCCCAGGTAACATATTCTTCTCCTATTACCTTAAGGTTATTACACAATCTTTCCTCTTCCCTGCTGTCCTGCTTCTTTGTCTTCATTCCGAACACAGGAATTGCCAGACCTTCTCTTATATCCTTTTCAGTATAAAAGGCATATTCTAAAATATAGTAGTAAAGAAGAGAAAGCATGGCACACAGCCCTGCAAGAACTGCTCCTAAGAAAGCAGCATTGGCTGTTTTTGTATTTTTTTCCAAAATGGCAGCTTCTTCCCTGCTCCACCTCTCAATCTTTTCCAATAATTCAATATCCTGTCCAAACTGCACCAGAGAAGCTTCGTAGGCATCGGCCAGAAGCTCTGACATTTCCCTGCTTTCTGTAGTGATATGCACTGTCAAAATCCTGTAATCTCCCAGCATTTCTCCGCTGACAGACTGTCTTACCTTTTCTTTGGTAATATCTTTCGGAAGCTTTGTCATGGCATAGTCCACAATGGGGTCGTCCTTTAAAATTCCGTCCCAGGTGTAGGCATTATAATAATCATCTCCATGCTCAAATTCATCAAAATTAAAGGTAATATAATAATCTGCGGAAACCCGGTATTCTGTATTTCCGTTAGTATAGGAAGTAATCAGCCGATAGCTGACAGCTCCTAAAAGTGCTCCCAATATCAAGGCGGCCACCGGAATCCACAGCTTTCCTGCAAGCACCAGCGTCAGTCTCTTTAAATCTATTCCCTGCTCTCTATAGGCTTTACCATCCAATCCCGTCACCTTCCTTTCCCGTCGGCTTTCCCCTTATGCCTCTTAACTGTCTATAGGTTATTCTTCCCCTTTCATGGCAGTAATCTGGGTTTCTTCAATTCCCTCCGTACTTTCCGGTTTGAAAAGAATTTTCAAAGTAAGCAGCATTAATTTAATATCCATCCACAGACTGTAATTCTCAATATATGATAAATCCAACTTTAATTTATCATAGGGTGTAGTATTATACTTTCCGTAAACCTGGGCATAGCCTGCCAATCCGGCCTTTACCTTCATTCGCAGAGCAAATTCCGGCATCTCTTCCATATACTGGGCAATAATTTCAGGTCTTTCCGGTCTGGGTCCGATAAAGGACATATCTCCCTTTAAAATATTAAACAGCTGCGGTAATTCATCAATTCTTACCATTCTGATAAATTTTCCTATGGGTGTGATTCTGTCATCATTTTTTGTTGCCAGCCTTGCTACCCCATCCTTTTCCGCATCCACCCGCATACTTCTGAATTTTAAAATTTCAAATTCTCTTTGGCCTAAAGTACAACGTACCTGTTTATAAAATACAGGTCCCTTATCATAACATTTAATAACAACAGCTGTTATCAGCTGTATAGGCGCAGAAACTACCAGTAAAATCAGGGAACAGACTACGTCTATGATTCTCTTGGCAATTCTTTCTTCTATTTTCAAAGAATATTCCCTGCTTAAAAGTATGGGCGTATCAAACAGATGGAGCTGATCCGATCCCTGAATCAATACGTCTGTAATCTTAGGCATCATGTAAACACGGATAGATCTGCTGTAACAGAACTTCAGCAACTTATTTCTGTCCACGGTAGGAATATCCCATAAAACCACTGCCATTTTCTGTGCCAGAATCTCCTTCTTTAGCTGCTCCACACCCTGACAGATGTCTGCTGTTTTCGCAATTTTATATTTGTCCGGTCGGGACGCAAACTTTCTGCTGATATCTTTGATGGATCGTTCTCCGTGAATTAAGAATAAATCTCTGGGCGGAAATGCCTTCCGGTAAACAAAATTACAAAACCAGGTCCAGATTCCGGAAAACACTGACTGTGCCACCGTCATCCAGATCAGACCATTCATCCATACCAGCTTTACCTCCATTAAGGACAGCTGCATGTAGGTAATTACATTTACACAAATCAATGAAAATATCTGGGAAAATAAAATATCCATAGGCTTCAGATAGCCTATCTTCATTCCCCCATAAGTACTGTTAAAGAAAAATAGCAGTACAAAATAAACAAATACTATTAAAATATGCCCCCAAAAGTATAGCTTAACATTATAAACATATCTCTGATGATATTGCTCTATCCAGGTGTAAGCATAAAATAAAGTAGATAATATAATTCCTAAAAAAGAAAGACCTAAAATCACCAGGCGCTTAAATGATTCGCCTCTTTTCATAATTTCCTCCTCAAATACTCTTCTTCCACAGGGTTAACTTACTCTCCGTTCTTTTCCTGCGGACATAACTTACTCTATATTCTTCGTCTGGTAGCCCGATAAGCCCAGCCTACAAATAAAAAACTGCTTTTTATAAGGGGCAGCTTCTCTACCTTTCGGTATAAAAACCAGATTCTCTTCATTGCTTTAAATTTATTGGATGACAAAGATTTTTCCGGCCTTCTGTAAATTGCCGTTACCCGGTCCATTCCCTCTGCCACATGGCCTTTTCGTAAAATCTGCCACCAGGTGGCACTATCTTCACTGGGTACCCGGGGCATATAAATTAATTCCTTACCTATTTTTTCTGTATCCAGCAAAACAGTGGTGGTAAAAATTACCGTTCTGGAAAGAGCCTCTTCGTAGGTAAGCTTAGATGGTACATGAACAATTTTTCCTGTTCCCACTGCCTTCTCATCTCCGAATTCATAAGCTGTAAATACAAAGGAGGACTGATTCTTTTCCATAAATTCCAGCTGAAGACTCAGCTTATCTGAAAGCCAGATATCATCTGCATCAAGAAATGCCAGATATCTGCCCTTTGCCAGGCGGATTCCTTCATTTCTGGCAGCTGCCGCCCCTTCATTCTTCTCTTTTTTAATAATATGGATTCTTCCATCCTTACATTCCTCCAGGTACTTTTCCATTACCTGAACACTGCCATCTGAGGAAGCATCATCCACCAATAGCAGCTCCCAATCCCGGTAGCTTTGTTTTCTTACCATTTCCATGGTTTCACGGATATAATTTTCTGCATTATATACCGGTACAACGATACTGATCATATTAAAACTCTTCTTTCACAAGATAAATGGGGCGGTGTTTCACCTCCATATAGGTCTTTGACAAATACTGTCCCACTATTCCCAGACAGAACAACTGAACGCCACTTACAAAAAAGATAATACATACAAGAGAAGGCCAGCCGCCAACCGGATCTCCAAAAATCAATGTTTTTGCAATAATAAACAGAATTGCTATAAAAGCAAGAATACAAAAGAATACTCCGCTAAAAGCCGCAAAAGCCAGAGGTGCCGTGGAAAAGGCCGTAATTCCTTCAATGGAATATAAAAACAGCTTCCAAAAATTCCACTTTGTTTCTCCGTGAACTCTTTCCACATTCTCAAATTCTACCCACTTTGTTTCATAGCCTACCCAGCCGAAGATTCCTTTGGAAAAACGGTTGTATTCTCCCATGGAAAGAATAGAATCCACTACCCTTCTTGTCATCAGGCGATAGTCTCTGGCTCCATCTACTATATCAGTATCAGAAATTTTATTCATAATACGGTAGAACATTCTGGCAAAAAAAGAACGGATAGGGGGTTCTCCCTTACGGCTGACCCTGCGTGTAGCCACAGAATCATAGCCCTGCTTCAGGTAACCAAACATTTCCGGAAGAAGATAGGGCGGATCCTGTAAATCAGCGTCCATCATAACCACATAATCTCCCCTGGCAGTTTTCAGTCATGCATAAATACCGGCTTCCTTCCCG
>JAFYWD010000156.1 GCA_017558205.1 Lachnospiraceae bacterium
AAGTAACCTGCCGGCAGGTATTTCTTACCTTTTAGGTTTTATGCTGCGTCCTGAGATGGCAGCACTTTGTCTTCCTTTGGCAGCTGTCAGCGGTTTGTTTTGCATGGCAGAAGAGGTAAAAAGGGAAAGACAGGAAACAAAGGAGAGACAGCCGGGCTTCCCCCAAATTTTCTTCCAAAAAAAATATGGAAAATATGTAGCCTTTGTGGCAGTATTATTTCTTTCCATGGGAGGTTTGCTGTTTTGGGATTCTCTGGCTTACAGCAGCAAAGACTGGAAGGATTTTCGTGAATTTTTTGATGCAAGAACCAAGGTATATGATTATACCTGGTATCCTGCATACGAAAAAGCCAGTGATTTTTATGAAGAAAAAGGAATCAGCTATTCTGATTACCAATTAATCGATAATTATAATTTTGGCTTGTCTGATGAGATTACAACAGAAACCCTGTTAACTATAGCAGACTATAATGAAAAGGGAAGAAACAGCAGAGGCATGGCAGAAAAGCTGAAAACTACTGTGAAAGATTTAATCAGGCTTCCCCTGTCAAGAGAAGAAGCACCCTACAATATCTATGTGCTGACAGCCTATGGTCTTTGTATGGTATTGGCATTTTTAAAAAAAAGAAAATTAGAATATGCAGAAAAATTAGGATTACTGTTAGCAGCCCGCTGTGTATGCTGGTCCTATCTGATTTGGGCAGAAAGAGTAGTAATCAGAGTTTCCCACCCCTTATATTTACTGGAGTTTTTTATTTTACTGCCCCTTTTACTAAAGGAAATGGAAGGGATGAGGGTGAAAGACAGGAAGAACTATGGGAGAATTGGCATTCTGGGTATTTTTCTTCTGTTGTCTTTGGGAAGTATGTTTGTTTCGGGAAGGAAACTGGAACAGGAGCTTACAGCAAGAGAGAATACTTTAACGAATCAGAGACGGCTGGAGGCTTATATGAAGGATCATCCTTCCTCCTACTATTATATCGATATTTACTCCATGGTAGATTTTACGGATCAAATGTTTGGAGATACTGATAATACTATGCGTAATTATGACTATCCGGGAGGGTGGATTTGCAACAGCCCTCTGCAGGAGGAGGCAAAAGAGAGTTTTTACCCTTCCTTGAAGGAAGAGAAAGAGGAAGCAGAAATGCCGGAGGATACCGGTATTGACAGTCTGCTGTTGGAGGAATCTTTTTATTTTGTTGCTAAAGAAAAACGGGATGTCAGCTTTCTTACAGAGTTCTATCGGGATAAGGGGATAAAGATAGAGGTTAACCGAATAGAGGAAGTCTGTCCGGGGGAGAATCCCTATATTGTATATAAGCTGAAAACTATAGAATGAGTTGCCCGACAAATGGGTATTTATATTACAATGTGATACTGGGCTTAAAAGCCTATATAGTAGTCTGTAGTTGTACAATATATACAAATCAACATCGGGGCGTTTTCACTTAACTAAAAACGCAGCGGTACTAATGTCCTAAAAGACAGGACATAAGGACCGGCGTTTTTAGAAACCCTCTTTATGAATTGTATATATTGTACAAAGGTA
>JAFYWD010000157.1 GCA_017558205.1 Lachnospiraceae bacterium
CATCCTTACTAAAATCACGATAATTCTTTTCCTACTACCTTAATTTCGATTTCAGCTGTGTAGTATCTCCGCCAATGGTATTCTGTGCTTCTATCTCTCTTTTAGTAGCTCTAATACCTCTTTTCATGGCTCTCTGCTTTTGAGTATTCTTACATCTTTTTTAATTTACACCGAAGCTACACAAACAAAACTGCCTGTTTTGCATGACGATTTCTCTTTGAAATCAGTTGTGATTCTTGTGAAAATTTGTAATATACAATCGAACAAACGTATGTTAATATGTGTCTGTTACCGTCTCCTATACTGGCAACAGGAGGGAGGTGTCATTATGGAATTACTAGCTTCTTTTATTCTTTCTGTTGTGGCAAGTGTAGTCGCCTACTACATATGCAAATGGCTTGACAGTAAAGATTAAACGGTAACAAGCCTAATGGTTTGATTTTGCCATTCAAAATAATAAAACAAGAATCCCCACAAGCTGCCACTTGTGGGGATTCGTTTTGTGCCATTATGGACACTAGCTTCTTTTGCCTATTTGTATGATAGCATAAGAAAAAGTCGATTTCAATATTTTTCAAAAAAATTCAGAAGTCAGAAGGTTGAATAAAGGCATTAAGTGATAGTAAAGTTAAAGAGATGTACAGAGTTGTTCTGTTGTTCTCATGGTTGTAAATACTTGTTTAATGATGTACAATAGGCATGTAAAAATGGTCAACTTTTAAAAAGGTCAATTTTGAGGATTTTTAAGGGTATAAAAAGAGGATAGCCAATATCTGACTACCCTCCATAAATCCTTATTCTATGCGGTTTTCTTATGCGTTGAAGTATCTCTTAAGAAGTCCCTCAAATGCTTTACCATGTCTGGCTTCATCTCTGGCCATTTCATGCACTGTGTCATGGATAGCGTCTAAGTTAGCAGCTTTCGCACGTTTTGCAAGGTCGAATTTACCTGCAGTAGCACCGTTTTCAGCTTCTACTCTCATTTCAAGATTCTTCTTTGTAGAATCAGTCAGCACTTCACCTAATAATTCTGCAAATTTAGCTGCATGCTCTGCTTCTTCCCAGGCAGCTTTTTCCCAATATAATCCGATTTCGGGATATCCCTCTCTGTGAGCAACTCTTCCCATGGCAAGATACATACCTACCTCTGTACATTCTCCCATGAAATTAGCTCTTAAATCTTCCATAATATCTTCACTGCTGCCCTGTGCAACACCTACTATATGTTCTGCTGCCCACTCTCTGCTACCTGCCTGAATTACAAACTTATCAGCAGGTACATTACACTGAGGACATGTTTCAGGAGCTGTTTCACCTTCATGTACATAACCACATACGGAACATACAAATTTTACGCTCTTCTTAACTTCCGGTTCTACCTTTCTCTTTAAGATTTCACTTCTATCTTCATAAGAGGTATGTAACATCTTCTCTGCCAGCTCACTTAATGGCTTATCATAGAATTCCTTATAAAGAGCTATAATTTCAGGATTCTCATGGCTCTTTCTGATGGTCAAAGCTTCATCCTTAGAATATAAGCTTGCAATTCTTGCCTTACGAACCTCATCCTTATCTTTCATCATATCCTTAGGCTGTCCGCCGCCTCCGATACATCCGCCGGGACAGGTCATTACTTCAATGAAATGGTACTGCTTTGTACCCTTCTTAATACTTTCAATTACTTTCGCTGCGTTAGCAGTTCCATAAATAACAGCAATGTTAATATCTAAATCTCCTACCTTTAAGGTAGCTTCCCTTACTCCCTCATATCCTCTTACCGGAGTAAGGTTCAAGATTTCCTCAGGAGATTTTTCTTTTGTAATAAATTCATAAGCAGTTCTAACAGCCGCTTCCATAACTCCACCGGTATTACCGAAGATAATTCCTGCACCGGAAGCATCTCCCATAAAGTCATCATAGCTGCTGTCTTCTAAGGAAGCAAAATCAATGCCCTCTTCTTTTGCCCATTTAGCCAGTTCTCTGGTTGTAATTACATGATCCATATCACGCATATCTTCAATTCCGTGATAACGGCCGGCTGCTTTCATCTCATCTCTGCGAATCTCAAACTTCTTTGCTGTACAGGGAGTAAGTGCCACATTTACAATTTTCTTAGGATCAATGCCTTTTTGCTTAGCAAAATATGTTTTAATGGTAGGTCCCTGCATTCCGATAGGACTTTTCGCTGTGGAAAGATTTGGGATCATCTCAGGATAATATGTTTCTACATATTTTACCCAGGCAGGACAGCAACTGGTAAACTGAGGAAGAGGAGCTTTTTGATTAGCAACTCTCTCTATTAATTCACTTGCTTCCTCCACAATAGTAAGGTCTGCTGCAAAGCAGGTGTCCAGAACAAAATTTACACCCAGTTTTCTCAGCAGGGCAACCATTTTTCCCTGTACAAGGCTACCGTCATTCATACCAAATTCTTCCCCTAAAGCTACTCGAACAGAAGGTGAGGTACTTACAACTACAATCTTTTCAGGATCCGCTATTGCAGCTTTCACATCCATGTATTCATATTTTTCCGTAATACTGTCTACCGGACAAACGTTGGCACACTGTCCGCAATGAATACATACGGCTTCTCCTGCTGTTTGCTCTAAAGTATAGGTACCATGAACCCCAATATCCTTGGTACATACTTCCTTACACATTCCACACTTAATACATTTTTCTTCCCAACGCATAATACTGGGATTATTTTCCTCAATGGGTACTCTAACTTCTAATGGTAAGTGTTTCATTTTATCCTCCTCCTAATAGTAGAAATTTTATATACACTTAGTATGACTCGCACCAATTAACAAGCTGTTTTACTTGTCTAAATTTCCGTCTGCTGTGTTGTCGTCAGTCAGCAATGGGTACACATTGCTGACTTCCTCCGCCTTGCAGAATGAAAATTTATCCTGTGTCAAACATTCTCGCAATTGGAGTGAGTTATACTAGATTATAACATATTTTGACAAAAATAGTATAATTTTTCCTGATTTTTGTCAAATTTTTGTGGTTTTTTTATAGAATCTAAGTAACAGTTCATCCCACAAGTAATCACTTGCTTGCTTGGGTCTCAGATCTTGCTTTTCTTCCTCCAGATACTTTTCTCTGGCTTGCTTGGGTCTCAGATCTTGCTTTTTTTCCTCCAGATACTTTTTAAGATTCCATTCAGATATCAAAGCCCTATTTAAGATAGCATAAGGAAAAAGCTGCTGCTTCTACGATTATTCATCATAGAAGCAACAGCTCCTTTTCATTTACTTATTGCAAGCTTATTTTAAAGTTGTAACCTTTTTTCAAGAATTATTCTTTCAAAAGCTCATTACTTCTGTAAGTTTAGCAATAAATTTATTAACCAGTTTGTGTTAGCATCACGCTGTACAATCTTAAAGGTTACTGTCTTTTCTCCACCAAAGTCTTCCTTACCGCGAAGTGTTACCTTGGCTGTACCTTTGTTTACATTATTGCTATAAGCAACAATTTCATAATCCTTATCTAATTCAAGATCAGTTTTTCCAAGTTTTGCAACAGCAATGGTAATGTCCTTATCTTCTAATTCGATATCCCCACCTGTATACTTCTGAGGTTCAATCTTGATTTTTGCTTTACTGATATCGTAATTGTCAGCAAGGATTGTATACTCGCCGGTCACTACTCCTGTGTAGTTCGGATCTTTTAAGGTAACCTTTACCTGAACCTTAGTACCTACAGGAATAGTATCTGCATCCTCAATCTTATAACCTTCAGGATATTTTTCATCTACAGATTTTTTTACAGTATATTCAGCTACTGCATTATAATCCTTTTTACTTAAGGCTTTTCCTGAAATATCCATTACCTTAAAGGTAGACATCCAGTCTTTTTTCTTGCGTTTTGCCTTAACTGCCTTATCGTTTACTACTACGGATAATTCTCCGTCAGCAGCATCATTAGCAACAATCTTGAAGGTTTTTACAATCTGTCCGTCATAGTTACCTTTGGCTTTAATAATGATTTCAGCCGGCTTTGTATTATTTTCGCTGTAAACCTTGGTGTTGTTTTTGTAGGATACTGTATAGTCTGTACCGGCTACCAGCTCTCTTCCATCTGCAGTTTCAACTATTACTGCCGGTTTAGTTCCTCCCTGTGTGAAAGGAACTGACAGTTCTTCTTCAAAGCTGGAAAGCACAGTATCTCCTACTTTCAGTAACATATCATTGCTTAATTTTGCTTTTGCAATGCTGAAGGTTACCTTCTTGCTTCCGGTAAAGCCTGCTTCTGCTTTTCCTGTAAGAGTAATGGTAGCAGTTCCCTGCTTATTATTATTCTTGTAGGTTGCTGTAAAGTCTTCATCTTCTACAAGCTTTTCTCCGCCGTAAGTAATATTTACGTTTTCCAAATCTTCAAGTTCAATAGCTTCTCCGCCGTAGGTTACGCTTCCGGGAACTGTTACAGTAACATCCTTCATGGCAACTCCGGTTACGCTGAAGGCTGCTCTCTTACTTCCGCTGAACTTACCTTTTCCGGTAACAATTACATAGGCTGTTCCTACCTTGTCATTATTATCAAAGGTAACATCATAGTCATCCTTTGTCAGAGTATCCTTACCCACCTTAACTGTCAGCTGATCCTTGGTAATCTCAGCACCATTTTCATTCCAAGGTACCTTCTTGGCATCTTTGGCAAGTTTAATGCTGGCTTTATTTAAGGAAACTAAAGTCTCACTTACTACATAATCAATGGTGATTTCACCTGAGAAGTTGTTTTCACCCTTGATGGTAATGGTATATTCTCCCGGTACATCCTTACTTGCACCTTCACTATAGTTGGGAGTAAAGGTAAAGTCTTTCTTCACCTTCAAGGCTTTTCCATTCCAGTAAACTACAGGATTGGGAACCTTAGCTCCTTTTACTGTGGTAATCGCTTCTGCTGTTACTACCGGTACACCATTATCATCCTTTAAAGGCTGAGGCTTAATTACAAAGTTAATATTCTGGGAACCGGTGTAGTTACCCTTCATTTTAACTGTTACATAAGGCTTTGTCTTATCAAAGTCGGTACCGCTTGCTGCACCTGCATTGATATTATTTTTGTAAGAAACCGTGTAATCTGTTCCTTCCTTTAACATTACATTTCCGTCATATACACGGAATTCCTGCGTCTGCTTTGCACCGGTATAATATAATACTTCCATACCGGCTGTCCAGATTCCGTTAGGAACTTCGGTAAGTCCTACGCGGTCTTGAGGAAGAACATCTCCCCAGGCAGAATCATCCTCTAATGAGGTAGGAGTCTTAAAGGAATAGCTTTGTTCCGTACCTGTTACACCGGCAATATCCTTTGCTGTTACTGTTACGGTATATTCTTTTCCGTACTCCAGACCTGTTACACGATATTCTGTCTTTGTAATATGCTCTTTTTTGAAGACTACAGAAGAATCCTCATTCTTTGTAACAACAATGGTATATTCGATAGGCTCTTCTATTTCTGTTCCTACTGCAGGATCAAAGGATACAGTAGCAGTATTTTCACTCACTGTTACTTTCAGGTTGGAAGGTCCTTCAATGAATGCCGAAGAAGCTTCCGTTGTAAAGGACACAGTTGCTGCCAAAGAGATGTTTCCTGCCAAATCTACTGCCACTACCTGATAGTCAGTATACTCTGTACTTGGTGTTAAACCACCGATC
>JAFYWD010000158.1 GCA_017558205.1 Lachnospiraceae bacterium
CAGGTATTGCCATTATAATTGCAATGGTAAAAAGCCCAATCAGCCATCCTCTTACTTCTGCCTTCATGTAGTACCTCTCTTTATTCTGTGTAACGTAAGCTTCTTAACAGTTCAGCTTTCTGTTATTAATCCCTTCTTACGGTATTCGCAATAAGTGCTCATACTCCTTCTTAACGCTTCGCCTGTTACTATAATTTCATACTAATCTGTCGCCCTGTAGATGTGTACTTATAATAAGTAACTCCTGCTGCATCAAACATTCTTTTGGCAGCAATATCCGAGGGTGTTCCGGAATACTTATCGTCTCCGTAAATTACGGTAGTGATTCCGCTTTGAATAATGGCCTTTGCACATTCATTACAGGGAAACAGGGTGACATACAGCTTTGCTCCCTTCAGACTTCCTCCTCTGTAATTTAAAATAGCATTTAATTCACTGTGGGTAACATAGGAATATTTTACTTCCGCAAATTCTCCTTCTCTTTCCCAGGGAAAATCTTCATCAGAGCACCCCATGGGAAAACCATTGTAGCCCATAGATAAAATCTTATTATCGTCGCTGACAATACAGGCCCCCACCTGAGTATTGGGATCCTTGGATCTCATCCCTGAAAGATAGGAAACTCCCATAAAGTATTCATCCCAGCTGATGTAATCTTTTCTTTTCACAAAATATCTCCTTTACTTCAGACCCTTATGTACCGTTGCATGATTATCTCCACATCATAAGGTTCTTCAGCCTTCCTTGATTGAACTGATTATTTTGTACCGAAAATACGGTCTCCTGCATCCCCCAGCCCGGGAACGATATAGCCATGATCATTTAATCTTTCATCTAAAGCACCAATATACATATCTACATCAGGATGTGCTGCTTCCATTGCTTTTACACCTTCCGGTGCTGCTAAAATACACATAAAATGAATCTTCTTACATCCTCTGTCCTTTAACATCTGAATGGCTGCTACGGAAGAACCTCCGGTAGCCAGCATGGGATCCACTACAAATACTTCTCTTTCTGCACAGTCCGCCGGAAGCTTACAGTAATATTCCACCGGCTGAAGACTTTCAGGGTCACGGTATAAGCCGATATGTCCGATTTTTGCTGCCGGAATCAGATTTAAAATACCATCAACCATTCCCAAACCTGCTCTTAAAATAGGTACTATCGCCATTTTTCTTCCCTTTAACTGTTTTACCATGGTTTTACAGATAGGGGTTTCGATTTCTACCTCCTCTAAAGGAAGATCTCTTGTTGCTTCATAGCAGATAAGACCTGCTATTTCTGAAATTGTATTTCTAAAATCCATGGTTCCGGTTTCAATTTTTCTGATATGTCCGATTTTATGCTGAACCAGGGGATGATCCATTACCATTACTTTTGCCATAATTAGCTCCTTTCTTATGTGTTGTTTTCATTATCTCCTTACAGGAACTGTTTCTCCCGGATAATATATTCTCAAATGCTAATTCCCATTTTGCCCCTTCTCTTTTGCATTTTTATTCAAAAGCTTAGTGGCTGAGAATTTGCTTTTACTCTTCAATCAGACAGATTCTTCTGCAGTGATTTTCTCCCTGGGAAAATTCTGTATTTAAAAAGGTTTCAATAATTTCAATTGCCATATTTTTTCCAATCATTCCGGCACCAAGAGCCAGCATATTGGCATCATTATGAAGTCTTGTCATTTTTGCTGCAAAGGGATCGTTACAAAGAGCACATCTTACCCCTTTTACTTTATTAGCTACAATGGAGATACCGATTCCTGTAGTACAAATTACAATTCCTCTGTCACATTCTCCGCTTGCCACCGCCATGGCAGCCGGCTTTCCAAAATTAGGGTAATCGCAGGATGAGGTATCATAACATCCAAAATCCTTATATTCAATTCCCTGTTCCTTAAAATATTCAATTATTGCTTCCTTCAGGGCGAACCCGCCGTGGTCACATCCTAATGCTATCATAGTTTTCCTCCTTAGATTCAGAAAATTACTTCCTATGCTTCCAAATTGTAACAGTTCA
>JAFYWD010000015.1 GCA_017558205.1 Lachnospiraceae bacterium
GGGTAAGATCATAGCTTACTACAGTATCTGTAAGACTTTCAATATGATAGCCAATTTCAGTACCGGGGCCTTCCTTCAGCTCTTCAAAGGCCATCTGATAATCAATATAGCTATCCTCCTCTGTCTGGGCACCCCAGGTTTTTTCAGCTGTAATGGCAACTGCACGCAGCATTCTTTCATGAAGATCTGCTTCCGTAATTCCCTCTCGGAACTCATCTCCCCATAAAGCCGCTTTTGCTCCCAGTAACAGGGGTTCTCCTGCTTCTGCTTTGATGCTGTCACTAAACATCAAAGGATTCCACTTCTTATACAGGTATTCCTCCCCTACCATGTCCTTATGATCTCTACCGGGTGTGGTATAAAGGAAAGGCTGGGGAACATTTACCAGTCTGAAGCCTTCTGCCAGTCTGGCCATGGGATCTTCTTCCGTACCTACATTCCATACATCAATTACTACCTTATCTGTATCAATGGGAGTGGTACCTGCAAACTTCTTAAGAGATCCCCACATACGTACTGTTTTACCGTATTGTCCCATTACTTCTGCCAGATAATTAATATACTCGCGGAAGGGCTCCCTGTCTGTATTATCCCAATACTCATCTACACCAATATGTACGGTATCATTGGTAATGGTAGGATTTTCTCCTGCCAGATAATCCTCATATAATTTACCGATAAAGGTTCTGGCATTGATGGCATTCTGTTTTTCTGCTTCATCTGCAGAATTAACATCTAATGCCAGCATATGATTCTTAAAGGGTCCAAAGCTGTTGGAACCGTTATTGGTAGTATTGATAGGCTCCAACCAGTCAATTTCATCCGGATTGGCATTCACATATTCAATATATGCTGTTGCATGAGAGGGGGAATCTATTTCTGCTAACAGACTCATTCCTCTGCTGTTTGCCAGCTGCTCCAGCCTACGGTATTCCTCCTTGGAATAAACCGGATCAGAATATTCTTCGTTAAAGTATTTATTATTAGGATATACCTGTCTGTTAGTCAGACTTGGATATACATCACTTTCCAGTCTGTGCATACCGGACCATTCGCTCCAGGTCGCCTGGTTCGTTTTTCCTTCGGAATTATATTTAAAGTCATCATTTAAGTGGAGGTGGAATTCATTCATCTTATACCATTTCAAAATCTTGGTATAATCCTCCAGATACTGCATACGATGAGGAATTCTTCCTACGTCAAACATTACTCCACGGATTTCATAATCAGGATAATCCCTCATAACACCACAGGGTACCTTAAGATTACTATCCTCTCTCCATAAAATCTGTTCTACGGTTACGGTTCCATAAAGTGCTCCGGTATAGGTATGGGAATAAATTCTGATACCGGAAGCATCTGTCACCATAAAATATCCTTCCTTACCGGTTCCATAGCTGTCCTCCGGCAGGGATTCTATGTAAATACTGTTGGGAGTATGCTCTCCTGTACTGATTGCAAGCTCTAAGCCTGTAATTTCCTTCAGATCCTCCTGCATGCTCTTTGCCACTGCCTGAAGATCCAGGTTTTTTGTATCCTTGATCACAATTTTTGTATCTGCATTTAAAGTAAAATCACCTTCATAGCCATACCATTCCTGAATGGAAGGAATGATAACGGGCTTTTCATTGGGTGTATTTACTTCCGGGAATACTCCCTGATACAACTCTTTCTTAGAAGGTACGGTAACCTGAAAGCTTTTTCTTGCCGTTTCCTCTTCCTTCTCTGTATTGGTCACTCTTACCAATAAGGTAACCTCTGTGTCATCGATGTTGGCACTGGTAATCTTGCCATCATTGGTAATTACACCTTCTTTATCACTTCCTACCACTTCTATTCTGTAACCCTCCGGTACCTGGGGAAGCTTTACCTGATTATCAGAAACAGACAGCTGGGGAAGCTGTTGGATATCATATAATATTGTGGCCGCAGATTCTTTTTCTGTAAATTTAATCTCCTTAATCAAATAAGAACCGGCGGAATTGCATTTATCAAAGCCAAAATATCCTTTTCCCGTAGGCGCATTTGCAGGTAAGGAGGCAGAAAATACCTGGGTGTCGTTTACCCAGAGAGTAGCCTGGTTCCCCATTAACTCTACCTTGATTTTCACCTGCTGATCCACAGTCAGGGCAGGTCCGTTAAATCTGGAGGACCACTGGTTATTTCCATTATTCCAGTATTCCCAGATCCACTGATTATTATTATTTTCCGTACCGATTAACAGTTTCTGATCCGAACCTGTGGCTCTTAAAATCAAGCCAAATCTGGCTCCGTTCTGTTTAGGAACGAGGGTGGCTTCAAATACACCGTTGGCATACTGCCCCATGGAAGTATCTACAATACCTGCTCTTGTAGTACCATAGGTTAATAAAAGTCCTTCGGCACTTCCTGTTGCCGTGGCTCCGCTTCCGTACAGCACCTGGATTCCCTGAGTATCTGTACTGTTGAAAATTCTATGATAAGTAGCTTCGGTGTCTTCCTCGATTACCTCATCCTCTACTTCAATAATTCCTCTGGAGGTTCCTGCCAAGGTAATTTCTCTTACGGAAACTCCGTGTCCTCCGGCATGTACATTAATTTTTTCAAAATAAAATCTTACATACCGTTTTAAGGGCTGCGTCACTGTAAGAGTATCTATAATATTCGTATTAGCATCTGTATTATCACTGGCTCTCTCTATGGAGGCTACTGTGGTCCACTGGGTACCCTCTCCATTGGTCTCTGCCGTTTCCACCCGATATTTGGTGGCCCAAACCTTCTGATAAAAGGCAACCGTAAGAGAGGTTACTTCTGTACTTTCTGCCTGAAGGTCCACTTCCAGCCACTGAGGTGTCTGGGAGTCATTTTCAGTAGTACTATTATTCTTCATACCGGTGGTAGACCATCTACTGTTATTATCACCATCAATGGCCTTGTCTCCCGTATTCCCTGCCGCTGCTGCCTCTACGGAGGAAACTCTTACCGGTTTTCCAGGCAATAAATTAGAAGAAGTAATGGTCTCATTCTCTGATACTGTATCATTGCCTGAGGCTGTACCATTACCTGAGGCTGTATCATTGCCTGAGGCTGTACCGTTACCTGATGTGGTACCGTTACCTGATGCGGTACCGTTACCTGATGCGGTATCATTACCCGATACATTTCCTGATACCGTTCCCTCTTCACTCATAGGAAGATTATGCAAGAGAGCTTCTTCTGAAATCTCTGTTGTCTCCTCCTGTAAAGAGGGTGATACTACTTCATTGGCATAGCTTTGCATGCCTGCTGTTGAAAAGCTGCCCATAAACAGAGCCAGACTTAACAACAAGCTTAGAAATCTGTGTTTTTTCATTTCTTTTGTACACCCTTTCATTTTTTTCTGCTGACAATTTTTCATTGCCAAATTCCCATAAGTATATTTACTAAAAAATTTATATTTTCCACTCAATATTTTATTAAAAATAGCAGAAAAATAATCTTTTAGAAAAATATGGTTTACAGACACAATGATAGCATGAAAATCAGCTGTTTAGCAATAATTATTGCTATACTTTATCAGAATAATATGAAATGAGTGTTACCGTTCATGCCCACACCAATCACTGGCTGATTGGTGTGGAGAATACAAGTAAAAGTGGAGAAATAAATTGTCCGACAAATGGGTAATTTGGACAGTCTCATTGTGCAAAATATATAATTCATAAAGAGGGGTTCTAAAAACGTCCCGATGTTGAATTATATATTTTACACTTATGACTGTAATCCCAATACCCATTTGTCGGGCAACTCTTAATATATTAGCTTCATTTTTCTTTTCTTATGGCTGCTTCATAAAGCAGACCGCCTATCATACTTCCCAATACATTTAACAAAATATCATCCACATCAAATACTCCGAAAGCGCTGAATAACTGGAACATTTCAATGGAGATAATAAAGAGAAAAGAAAACAAAAAGGTTACTCTTTTGATATGTTTTATGTCATAGCATAGGGGGAATAAAATCCCCAGTGGGATAAAGGCAAAAAAATTTCCGAAGAGATTTGCCATCCCATTCCAAAAAGGAAATCTATGGAAATACCGGATATACATTTTAATACTCTTTCCTAAAGTAAAATTAGCAGTATTCAGTCCTTCTAAGATAACCTCCTTTTTCCAGCCCTTAGCTATTTCAAGTAATTGTTCCATAGGATATTTAAAAATAATAAACCTTATAATTAAAATAAGATAAAGAAAGAAGCATATTTTCCATACTCTGTTATTCTTCGATTTAGGAATATTCATTTTCTAATCCTTTGCTTCTATTTTCTAATCATAAAATACCTTCATAAGTGCCAGCCCCTTGGCAGGTGCTAAAAAGCCTGCCAGAGAGCGTTCTTTTTCTTCTAATAATAAAGGAATACTCTCCGCTTCTCTCTGATGAAGCCCCACTTCCAAAATTGTTCCCATTAAAATTCTAACCATATGATATAAAAAACCATCTCCGTAAAAGGTAAAAATTAATTCCTCTCCCTTTTCCTCCATTTCGATCTGATGTATAGTTCTAATCGTTGATTTTTTTGAATTCTTTTTTGATGTAAAGGCTTTAAAATCATGGGTTCCTTCCAAATAACCCATGGCCTTTTTCATTGCCTCTTTGTCCAGGGGCTCTTCTATTTGATGAACATACCTTCTGTCAAATATATGTGGAATGGAAGAATTCAATACCCGGTACCGGTAAATTTTTCCCGTTGCATTCAGTCTTGCATGAAAACGGTCTCCTGCCTGAACAAGAGAAATCACACCAATATCCATGGGCAGATATTGATTCATATAATCCATGATCTCTTTTTCTGTTTTATCACATTCCAGAAGAAAGCTGATTACCTGCCCATAGGCATGAACACCGGCATCCGTTCTTCCGCTGGAATGGACCTCCACAGGCTTTCCTTCCAGAGTAGATAAAAGCTTTTCCAATTTTCCCTGAATGGTGTTATCTGTGGAGGTTTGTTTTTGCCAGCCCTGATAAGAAGTCCCTTCATACTGCAGAATGGCTCTATAGTTCTTTTTCATATTCTTCTCCTAAAATATTTCCCTCTTCCTCTTTGGTAAACCTTCGACAGCTTTCAAATTGTTTCCACAAAATTCTAAGACTCAGCTTACAATTCTTAAAAAATCCTGCTTTGTCCATAGTGGAAACAAGCAGGCCTAAGGGAACCGAAAAAATTATTCCCCAAATTCCGGCCAGACGATATCCAAGATAAAGAAGAATCAAAGTAGGAATTGCTGATATTCCCATAGTCTCTCCCAACACCTTAGGCTGAATAATCTGTCTGAGCAAAAGACTCAGTGCCCAAAGCATTACCAAGCCCAGAGCCACCAGATACTCCCCCTTTAATAATTGAAAAATTGCCCAGGGTATCAGGATGGTTCCCGTACCAAATAAGGGCAGAAGATCTAAGATAGCAACAGGTAATGCCCAAAGATAGCCGCGACTAACCCCAAAGACAAAGAGTCCCACTGCTAATAACAGATAAATCCAAATTTCAATCTTAAACTGGGCTTTTATATAACCTGCCAGAACATCAACAGTAGTCTGCTTTAATACTCTGTATTGTTTTCTACGGGAAGGCGATAAAAATCCTGTAATTGTTTTAGCTACCTGCTCTTTTTCTACCAGAAAAAAATAGGCTGATAACAGAGCAATCAGGCAGGAAAATATGCTTCCCGGTAATTTTTGTGCAAAATTTCCTACTGCTCCTGCGGTAGGAACGCTCAGCTTTCCCACAAAGCTTCCTACCTCTTTTTGCAGGGTGCTTCCGGCAGCTTCTATCTCACCCACCATATCCTTCGGTAAATATTCCGTAACACTTTCCCATTTAGCAGTAATTATCCCTAACTCCTCTTGTGCTGTTTCCCATCTTTGGGGTAACAGACGAAACAGTTCTCCTGCCTCCTCCAGTAACCATTCCAACAGAAAACCAAAGAGAAGCAATATTCCCACCAAGACCAGAAGCAGAATAATGACTGCCCCTGCTTTCCTGTTGATTTTTAGTTTTTTTTCTAAAAATTTTACTCCCGGCTCCATAAAGAGAGTCAGGAACCAGCCGGTAATAAAAGGCATAAACAGGGATAAAAGGGATGGTAATAAATAAATACAAAATAAAATCAAAAGCAATATAGCCCCCAGATTACACCATGCCTTTTTCGCCCCCACAAGCCTTCCCCCTTTTTTCTACTGTTCGGGTTTCCCTGCTTTTTCCTGTTCCAGGTAGCTGTCCAGCAGCTGGTAGATTTCTTCTTTTCCCTGCTTTGTCTGAGCGGAAAAAGGGATAATTTGGGTCCCCGGTACTACCTGAAGACCTGTACGTATCATCTTCAGGTGCTTTTGAATCTGACTTCTATTTATCTTATCCAATTTTGTAGCAATTATTACCGGCTCATATCCCTGATTTAAAATCCACTGATACATTTGTCTGTCGTTGGCCCCGGGATCATGACGAATATCTATCAATAAAAATACAAGTCTCAGCTTCTCTGACTTATGGAGGTAGCGTTCGATCATCTTTCCCCATTTTTCTTTTTCTGCCAGACTTACCTTGGCATAGCCATAACCGGGAAGATCCACAAAATATAATTCATTATTAATATTGTAAAAATTAATGGTCTGTGTTTTTCCCGGCTGGGAACTGGTTCTGGCCAGGGATTTCCGGTTCATCAGTGCATTAATCAGAGAGGATTTGCCCACATTACTTTTTCCCGCAAAAGCCACCTCCATATATTCATTTCGTGGTAATACACTGGTAATCCCACAGACAGTTTCTAAATTTACATTTTTAATTACCATTCTTCTCCTCTTTTCTTCCCGAACTCGTCCTTATCCTTTTACTAACGCATGCTCTAATACTTCCTTCATGTGTTCCACAAAAATAATCTCTAAACCGGACTTAATTTCCTTTGTGATCTCTTCCACATCTTTTCTGTTTTCCTTTGGTACGAGAACAGTTTTTACTCCTGCCACCTTGGCCGCCAAAATTTTCTCCTTTAAACCTCCGATAGGCAGTACTCTTCCTCTTAAGGTAACCTCTCCCGTCATTGCCACATCCGCCCTTACCTTATGCCCGATTACTGCAGACAGCAGGGCTGTTGCCATGGTAATTCCTGCCGAAGGACCATCCTTGGGAACTGCTCCCTGAGGGATATGAATATGAAAATCATTTTCTGTAAATATCTTAGGCTCTACCTCATATTCCTTACTGATACTTCTGACATAACTAACGGCAGTATGGGCAGATTCCTTCATAACATCTCCCAGCTGTCCCGTTAATTCAATCTTTCCTTTTCCGGGCATCATATTGACTTCTATCTGAAGGGTATCTCCTCCCACACTGGTCCAGGCCAGTCCTCTGACAATCCCTACTTCGTTTTTCTTATTGATCTTATCCTGGGTATATTTTTTCTTGCCCAGGTATTTTCCCAGGTTTCCGCTGCCAATACTGATTGTTTGATCCTGTTCCTTTAAGATTTCCCTGGCTGCCTTTCTACATACACTTCCAATGGTTCTCTCCAAGGTTCTAACTCCCGCTTCTCTTGTATAAAAACGGATAATATCCTTAATGGCGCCGTCACTGAAAATGAGCTGCCCTTCTTTCATCCCGTTGGCCTTTAACTGTTTTTCCACCAAATGCTTTTTGGCAATGTGGAACTTTTCATTAGAAGTATAGCTGGTTACCTCTATTACCTCCATACGATCCAGTAAAGGACGTGGAATGGTATTGGTGGTATTGGCTGTACAAATAAAAAATACCTGGGACAGATCAATGGGAATTTCCACATAATGATCCCTGAAGTGACTGTTTTGCTCGCTGTCTAAAACCTCCAGCAGGGCAGAAAAGGTATCTCCCTTATAATCATTACTTACCTTATCAATCTCATCTAACAGCATGAGAGGATTTTTCACCCCTGCATGACGCAGCCCCTGGGCAATTCTTCCGGGCATGGCTCCTACATAGGTCCTTCTGTGTCCACGAATTTCCGCTTCATCACGTACTCCGCCAAGACAGATTCTCACATATTTTTTATTCAAGGCCTCTGCCACACTTCTGGCAATGGAGGTTTTTCCCGTACCGGGAGGGCCTACCAGACAAAGAATGGAAGAGCTGCCTTTTCCCAATAATGCTCTTACTGCCAGAAATTCCAGAATTCTTTCCTTTACCTGTTCTAAGCCGTAGTGATCACGATTTAACTGTTCTTCTGCCGCCTCCAAATCCAGGTTATCTTCTCCTATCTTATCCCAGGGCAGATCCAACAGGGTTTCAATTACTCCTCTTTCTACTGCATATTCAGAGCTGTGGGAGGAAAGCTTTTTAAATCTCTGGATCTCCTTTTTGATTTTTTCCTTTACCTCTTCTGTGGCCTCCAGTTTTTCCACAGCAGCTTCAAACTGCTCTATCTCTGAGGCTTCTCCATCCTCACCCAGTTCTTTTCTGATAAATTTCAGCTGTTCTCTGAGAAGAAACTCTTTTTGATTTTCTTCTACCTTTCCTTTTACCACTTCTGACAATTTATTCTTTAACTTACCAACTTCTATTTCCTTGGCCAGAATACGAACCATTTCTTCATATCTGTCTTCTAAATCCAGACTTTCTAAAATCATCTGCTTTTTATCATAGGAAAGCGGCATATTTACTGCCAGCTGATCTAACAGCTGGGGAAGCTGATTGCTTCTGTCTGTCTGGGAAGACAGCCCTTTTCCGATTTTAGGATGTAAAAGGCTGTATTGGGCCACCATATCCTTAATCTGACGAAGCATGGCCTCTTCTTCTATCGGTATTTCTTCCAACATTTCACGAACAGGTGCTTCCTCTATCGTCTGAACATGAGCCTGTAAAAACTCGTCCTCCGGCAGATTCAGACTAAGACTTTCCAATTCCATCAGCTTTCCCCTGCTAATCCCCTCTACCAAAACACGTACAAGACCGCCGGGCAACTTACTCACCTGCTTAATGGCCGCAACGGTACCTACCCGGTAAAGCTCTTCCTTTCCCGGTGCTTCCACACTGCTGTCTCTTTGTGTTACCACAAAAAGCTTTTGTTCCTGCATCATTGCCTGTTCTACAGCGATAATTGATTTTTGTCTGCTTAAATCAAAATGTATAATCATACGGGGAAATATGGTAAGCCCTCTAAGTGCTACTGCCGGCATTACCTCCCACATTCTAATTTCCTTATTTTCCATAATACTCCTTTTTTCATCAAAACAGTAATAGGACTGTTATCTTATAACAGCCCTATCTTTTCTTCCTTATTCTAATAACGTAATACAACGGGCTGGCTGGTTCCTTCTACAGATTCCTTTGTTACTTTACATTCTCTGATGGTTTCATCAGAAGGAATTTGGTACATCACATCCATCATAACATTTTCCATAATAGAACGGAGACCTCTGGCTCCTGTCTTTCTCTCTACTGCCATCTCTGCTATGGTAGTGATGGCATCCTCATCAAAGCTTAATGCCACATCATCATAAGCAAACAATTTACGATATTGCTTTACCAAAGCATTCTTGGGCTCCGTTAAAATACGTACCAGAGCTTCCTTATCCAGGCCTTCCAAAGCTACATTAATAGGAACACGGCCTATAAACTCGGGAATCAATCCGAATTTTACCAAATCCTGAGGGGTTACCTCCTTCAGCAGTTCTCCGATTTCCTTGGTATTTTTAGATGCCACCTCTGTATTAAAACCAATAGATTTACGATCCAGTCTTGCCTCTACAATTTTTTCCAAACCATCGAAGGCCCCACCACAGATAAATAAAATATTGGACGTATCGATCTGAATCAGTTCCTGGTGGGGATGCTTTCTGCCTCCCTGAGGTGGAACACTGGCAATGGTTCCCTCAATAATTTTCAAAAGTGCCTGCTGTACTCCTTCTCCGGATACATCTCGGGTAATGGAAACATTTTCACTTTTTTTGGTAATCTTATCAATTTCATCAATATAGATAATTCCCTTTTGGGCTCTTTCAATATTATAATCAGAATTCTGCAAAAGCTTCAGCAGAATATTCTCTACATCCTCTCCTACATATCCGGCCTCTGTCAGTGTCGTAGCATCTGCAATGGCAAAGGGGACATTAATAATCTTTGCCAAAGTTTGAGCCAAATAGGTTTTACCGGATCCGGTAGGTCCAATCATAATAATATTACTTTTTTGTAATTCAATATCATCATCATCTTTACCGGCCATAATCCTTTTATAGTGATTATATACGGAAACAGCTAACACCTTCTTTGCAGCTTCCTGTCCAATGACATAAGCATCTAAATGCTCCTTAATCTCTACCGGCTTTAAAAGATTGATATCTTCGTTGTTAAAATCTTCCTCTTCTTCATACTCCTCTTCAATAATATCCGCACAAATCTCTACACACTCGTCACAGATATATACCCCGGAAGGTCCTGCAATCAGCTTTCTTACCTGCTCCTGGGTTTTATTACAAAAGGAGCATCTTATCTCAGAATTTTTCGCCATATTAACTCCTTCACCATTTTACTCTTTCTCCTATGACCAATCAGCAATGTGATTGGTCATGGCTGAACTGTTACCCTTCACTTCCTTATTTTGCAGTAATTTCACTGTGGGAAGTAAAAATAGCATCGATCAGACCATATTCCTTTGCCTCTTCTGCACTCTTCCAATTATCTCTCTCAGTATCCGCTGCAATTACTTCAATATCTTTTCCTGTGTTTTCAGCCAGGATACGGTTCAATTTTTCTTTTGTTTTCAAAATATGCTTTGCAGCAATTTCGATTTCAGTGGCCTGACCTCTGGCACCTCCCAAAGGCTGATGAATCATAATTTCTGCATTGGGAAGAGCATAACGCTTTCCTTTGGCACCGCCTGCCAAAAGGAAAGCTCCCATACTGGCTGCCATACCGATACATACAGTTGACACATCACATTTAATAAAATTCATTGTATCATAAATTGCCATACCTGCTGTTACTGAGCCACCGGGACTGTTAATATATAAATGAATATCCTTCTCCGGATCCTCTGCTTCCAGGAACAACAGCTGAGCAACTACTAAAGAGGCAGTTACATCATTTACTTCCTCTCCCAGAAAAATAATTCTTTCCTTCAGCAATCTGGAATAAATATCGTAAGAACGTTCTCCTCTACTGGTCTGTTCAACCACAACTGGTACTAAACTCATTTTTCCTCCATTTCAAGCTTTCATTGCTTACTCTGTCTCTTTTTTATATTGAACACCAAAATTATCTATAAGATAATATCAGGGGCTACCATAACGGGCAGCCCCTTCTTAATGTAATCGTATCTTTTGTACTTTGCAACAGTTTTAAAACTATTTTATATAATTTTAACTTTTATTCTGCTGCTTCAGTTTCTTCTGCTTTTGCTTTCTTTGCTCTGGGCTTTACTTCCTTTGCATTATCTACTACGAAATCTGCTGCTTTACGAACTGCAATATCATCCATAATCTGCTTTTTAGCTTCCTCGCCAAACATTTCTCTTACTTTTTCAACATCCATACGATAGGATTCAGCCATCTTTGTCAGCTCAGCATCATATTCTTCCTCAGTAGGAACAATATTTTCAGCTTTTACAACAGCTTCTAATACAAGGCGGGATTTAATCTTATCCTCAGCCTGAGGTCTTACCTGTTCAATCATTTTTTCCATGGACAGACCGGTAAACTGGAAGTATTGTTCCACAGACAGACCCTGAGACTGTAATCTCTGTGCAAACTCATCTACCATCTGTCTCTGCTGTGTTTCAATCATAGCTTCAGGAATGTCCATCTTAGCATTCTGAATAATAGCTGTAATTACAGCATCTTCTTTTGCATTTCTTACATCAGCCTCTCTTTTTGTCAAAAGCTGAGCTTTTACATCTGCCTTATATTCTTCCAAGGTATCAAATTCAGATACTTCTGCTGCAAACTCATCATCTAACTCAGGAAGCTGTTTTTCCTTAATCTCTTTAATCTGTACCTTAAATACCACAGGCTGACCTGCCAAATGCTCTGCCTGATAGTTTTCAGGGAAGGTTACATTTACTTCTACTTCCTCACCGATATTCTTACCAATCAACTGATCTTCAAAACCGGGAATAAATGCTCCGGAACCGATGGTTAAAGGATAATTTTCTCCCTTTCCGCCTTCAAATGCAACGCCATCCTTGAAGCCTTCAAAATCGATTACTGTCTGATCTCCTTCTTTTACAGCTCTGTCAGTAACGGAAATATTTCTGGCATTACGTTCTCTTTCTTTTTCTAATTCTGCTGCCAGTTCTTCTTCTGTAACAACAGCTTCCACCTTGTCTACCTTAATTCCCTTGTAGTCGCCAAGCTCTACCTCAGGCTTTAAAGCAACCTCTGCTGTAAAGATGAAAGGCTTTCCTGCCTCTAACTGAACGATGGCAATCTTAGGAGAAGAAACAATTTCTTCTTCACATTCATCGTATGCTTTCTCGTAGGCTGCAGGAATCAGTTCATTTGCCGCATCTTCATAGAATACTTCTTTTCCATACATTTTTTCTACCATCTGACGAGGCACTTTTCCCTTTCTGAAGCCGGGAATATTAATATTCTTTTTCTGTTTCTGAAATACTTTATCAATTGCTTTTTCTAATTCTTCTGCACTTACCTCAATAGTAAGCTTTGCCATATTGTTCTCTAATTTTTCTACCTGTAAACTCATTTGACCTATTTCCTCCTCATTTTTTCCGGTCTGCATTCTTCTTTCTTAATTTCTTATTTCTTCCGCTTAAATTTCGGTGAAATTTCTTATCTGCAGGCACTTCACTGCCCACAATTGCCCCACAAGTATAGCATAGAACCATTTTGATTTCCAGTATTTTTTTATAAAATGGATATTTTTTCCTACATATTATTTCTAAAGCTGCACAAAATAATACCAAGATAAGTAATGTGAAAGACAATCAGGCAATGATTTTTTTATTTGCAGAGATTGACTGACACAGCACTTATCTCTGTAAATAAAAATTCTTTTTTCAATGGAGGTATACTATGACAAACAAAAGTAAATCTATGGAAGTTCCTGAAGCAAAGGCTGCAATGGATCGTTTTAAAACAGAAGTAGCTGCTGAATTAGGTGTTAACTTAAAGGAAGGCTATAACGGAGACCTTACAAGCCGTGAAGCAGGATCTATCGGTGGAGAAATGGTTAGAAGAATGATTAAAAAACAGGAAGAGCAGATGAAATAATTCTGTACTCCTTTATCCTTTCTTTCATAAAAGGATAAAAAAGGGGTGTCCTCCCGGACACCCTTTTTACATAAGCTATTATTTATATACTATGGTCCCGGACAGCTTATTTGCCGCATCTTCGCCCTGAAAAACGGCCACCAGCTGTAAGCCAAAATCCATGGCAGTTCCCATACCTCTGGAGGTAATAATTTTATCGGAAACGATACAGGGCTCATATCCCACCTGTGCTGCCTCCAGCTGTTCTTCCATTCCCGGATAGCAGCAGGCCTTTCTTTTCTTTAATAACCCCAGTCCTCCGAATACCGTAGGCGCCGCACAAATTGCCGCCAGATATTTGCCCTCTCTTTCAAAAGCCTTTACCTGTTCCATTAAGGGCTCACAGGCTTTTAGATTCAGTGTTCCCGGCATTCCTCCGGGAAGCACCAGCATTTCCAGCTGATTAAAATCTACTTCCTCCAGTACCTGGTCCATAGTTACACTAATCCCATGAGAGCCTGTTACCTGCTTTTCACCGGTTACGGAAATCATTTTTGTTTCGATTCCTGCTCTTCTGGTAAGGTCTACCACCGTTAATGCTTCAATTTCTTCAAATCCCTCTGCAAAAAAAACTGCTATTGCCATTCTTCTTTCCTCCTTATTTTTGTTCTGTTATGGTACTGTATTTACAAATGAGTATTTCTACGCTCATTCTGTCATTAATTTTACCGTTTTTCACATCCTCATCTGCCTGTACACAATCTTCCAGGGCCTGCTTTAATTCTCCTGTTTTAAATCTTTTCGCCTGATTTTTATATTTTCCCACCACAAATCCGTGAAGTCCTGTTTTTTCTGCCATTACTGCCGTAGCATATCCTTTTTTTTCCAGCTCCTTCACCTGTAACAGCAGGTTAAACTGTCTTCCTATCAAAGCCAGAATCCTCATAGGCGGCTCCTTTAAGGTTAATAAATCATAATATAGCCGGAGAGCTTTTTTTTGTTGCTTTTCCCCGATGGCCGCTATCATTTCAAATATCTGGTTTTGAACTCTTTTGGTGCAGACAGTATCTATATCCTCCCGGGTAATTTCTTCTTTTTTCATGGAGTAGCATAAAAGCTTTTCCACCTCTGTCTTGATGTAGGCCATATCCGTACCTACACGTTCCAAAAGAAACTCCATGGCTTGGCCTGTAATTTTTTTTCCTTCCTTACTTAGCATGGAAAGAATCCATTTTTTCAGTGTAGCTTCATCCTGCTGCTTAAATTCCGACACTCTTCCGTTTTTCTTAACAGCCTTATATAGCTTTGTTCTTTTGTCCACCTGACTTTCCACAAAAATAATATAAGCAGTCTGACAGATATTCTCCAGATAGTCCGCCATGGTATCCCCGCCTTTTTGCAGCCAGCCGGTATTTTCCAGGATAATTACTCTTCTGTCGGCAAAAAAAGGCATTGTTTCGGCCAAGTCAATTATCCGGCCGGTGTCAGCAGCCTTTCCTTCAAAGTAGTGATAGTTCATGGTATCCTCCGGTGATACTAAGGCTTCCTTTAGCTTATCCTTATATTGAAGTCTGAGATAAGCCTCCTCACCATACAAAAGATAACACTGCTTATATTCTTTATTTTTAATATCCTGAAGCAATCCCTGCATACTATTTTCTCCCAAGTCTCTTCCCTTCGTTTTCATCATACCACAACTTAAGATGGATAGGTAACTGAAATTTAATCCTGATTTCTTCCTAAAAAGCATTCTATACTGAAATCTCCTGTCCTGGTGGGACGAATGGTGACAGCCCCTGTCTTTCTTGTGTCAAGAATCAGACTTCCTCTTTCAGTCAGTCGGTTCAATACACTTTCTGCCGGATGTCCATAGGTATTATTTTTGCCACAGGAAATCAGACTGATTCCCGGCTCTATCTGCTGCAAAAAGCTTTCTGAGGTAGAGCCTGCCGAACCATGATGGGCAACCTTTAAAATCTCATAGGTTTGCTTTCTGTTTTCCAAAAGCTTTGTTAAATTATCCTCCCCTTTTCCTTCCACATCCCCGGTAAAAAGCATTTGAAATTCTCCATAGGCCACCTCCAGAACCATACCGGAAGCATTGCTTTCTTCCATTTTCACTCCCCCCGGCGGTGCCAGACAGTAAAACTCCAGTTCTTTATCCTTCAGGATCTCTCCCTCCTTTATTTGAAGTACTTTCACCCCATTTTTCTTCGCCAAAAGTAATAGCGCCTGCAGCTTTTCCTTTTCCTCTCCTTCTCCTGCCTGTGGCGTGATAATTAAAGTTTCTATCTTAAGTCGTTCTTCCTTCATTTCTTCCAATAATTCCAGTACACCATTGTAATGATCCTTATCAAGATGACTGAGAAAAATTCCCCGAATTTTATGGTATCCTTTATTTTTCAAATAAGGTAACAGGCGATATTTTCCCACTTGCGAAACATCACTGCTTCCCCCGTCGATCATATACACATTTCCATTGGAGTTTTTAATCACAAAGCCATCCCCCTGGCCTACATCCAGCATGGTTATCTCACAGCCTGCAGGAATTTTGAGAGTTAAAAATAAAACCAAAAACAAAATAGCTGTTTTCTTCCAAAAGCCGGGAATTGTTTTAAAAAAAGAGGGTGGATATTTTATAGACAAAATAAGTAAAAGCAGAAAAAGATAATAGAAAAAGATCTGAAAAACAGAGGGACTTCCGGAATAACCTTCCTGAAAAGGCAGCTGCTCAAAGATGCGACAGCAAAATTCATAATACCATAAAATCAATTTTAAGCTTTGGCTTAATAAACTATGAAATAATATCAGAAACCCTGAACTGCCTCCTGCTGATATTAAAAAAGATAAGGGAAGCAATAAGATACCTCCTGCCAATAATAAAGACATGGGCGGCAGGATAATTAGATTTAAAAAGATACCATACCAGCAAAATACTCCGTAATTTGTTAAAAGTATGGGAAGAGTAGTAATTGAGGCAGAAGCACTTACCCAAAGAGATGACCAAAGCCTTCCCTCTGTTTCAAAAAGCTGTTGTAAAACGGGAGCCACACAGGTAACACCAAGAACTGCAAAAAAAGATAGCAAAAAGCCACTGTTTTCCAAGGCATAGGGATTATACAACAGCTGAAGAAGAGCTGCTGCCGCCAGTGCAGACAGACTATCATAGGTTCTGCCTAGACTTTTTGCCAGAAGAGTCATCACAAACATAATGGTGGCCCGTATCAAAGAAATGGAGCCACCGGCAAAAATACAATAAAAAACCATCAGCATGCAGGCTAGAAGCTCTGCTGCTTTTCCTTTTGGTAATAAAAGCTTAATACTTTTAAAGGCTCCCATCCCCAAAAGCATCAGGTGAAGGCCGGAAATTGCCAAGATATGAGAAATCCCATTTCTTTGGTAGAGCTCCTTGGTCTCTTCCGTCAGACCATCCTTTTCTCCTAAAACCATGGCTGCAATTACAGCCCCCTTTTCCTCTCCCAGGGATTTTTGCAATAAATCCTTGGAACTCTCACGAAACTGCCACAATCGTTCCCAAAGAACAGAGTATTCTTCTGTTTTTTCCAGGAGCTTCCCTTTTCTAAACTCCCCCATAATCCCCTGAGAATGGTACCATTGTCCCAAATCAAATTGACCGGGATTGGAGGCTTGCTCCCAACAAACAGGACTTGCACTTACCCGAATTCTTTGGCCTATCAAAGGCGGATTCTTAAGGGAAATTCTAAGAAGATATTTTCCCTCCAACCTATAGGGCTTTTCTTCTTCCATAAAGACATCTTCCAATACCAGCTCCCAGCTGCCTGACCAAGCGCCTGTCTTTAAGACTTTTTCCTTTACTGTACCGCTTAATACCACTTCTTCCATGGAGTAAATGGGGACAGAAGAGGTCCAGTCCCGATACCATGTTATCGGAAAAAGTAACAGAAAAAAAGCTGTTGCCAACCAACACAAAGGTCTTTTCATACTACATGCCCTTTCCCTCCTCCAACAATTGAACATTTCGCTCAAACAGGGTAGTAAGATGATATTTTTCTCCCAAAACAGCCTTGGTCTCTCCCTCTACAGCCAGCTGAACCTTAACAATACCGGGAAGTTCTGTCAAGGAATTTACCAGTGAGTAGAGCATCACATCCGGTGTAATATTATTAATAGGTGTCAGAAAGGGATTGCTGAGATTTACATAGCATATTCCGTCCTTTACACTGACACTGATAATTTTCGTATCTTTATTTACGGTAGGATAAATCTCTGAAATATAGCTTTTGCTGTTCAAGGGACCTGCAATTATCTGTTCCACCACCAGCTTTTCAAGGGCAATATTTGTATTATAGTGAAGAGTTCTGTTTACCTTAATCAACCGGTCTCCCTTCACGGAAGCAAAATATAGATTTAAGGTAATTTCTTCATAATTCTTCATATCCTGCCCGGTATTATCCAGAAAGGAATCAGAGGATAATACTCCTACCTCCTCCCCCAGGGAGTCTGCAAGATTTTTTCCCTCCACCTGAAACTGTACCAGCTGAATAAAATCAAGCTGAGTTAATGTTTTTACAATAGCAGCTCTGGAAAGTACCTCTCTTGTAAAATGCTGATTTTCATATTCCTTACTGAAATTTAAGGTAACCTGACTTTCTCTGAGAATACAATCCTTTACCTGATATTCATTAATCGCCGGGCGGTAACCAACCTGATCCGGCTGAACAGAAAGCCGCTCCAGGATCTCCCAAACAAGAGCCTCTTTATTCTCCCCGCTTTCCTTCGGCAGATAAGATAAAGAAGTTACCTCTGTTTCTTCCTTGTTCAGATAATAAATCTGTAACTCCTTTTCTTCTTCTCCTTTTTCTCCCTTACAGGCAGTTAAAAGAGAACATAGAAGCAAAAGGATCACAATAAGTCTGCTTTTCTTTTTCATTATACTTCCTTTCCTTATCAGCTTCTCTCCTATTTGCTATAGGTTAAAGGAATTTTAACCAGAAAGGTAGTCCCTTCCTCTAAAACACTGGAAACCTGAATAGCTCCTCTATGCATTAAAATAATATTTCTTGTAATGGCAAGCCCTAAACCACTTCCCGGGATTTCTCCGGAATGTGATTTATCCACACGATAAAACCTTTCAAAAATATGCTCCTGTTCTTCCTCCGGAATTCCTCTTCCGGAATCCTCTACCGTTATGGTAAAGAACTGGTGATCTGCATCAAGGCTAACCTTTACCCAGCCACCGGGGCGGTTATATTTAATGGCATTCTCTATCAGATTTGTGCCTGCCAGGGTAATTTTTGTTTCATCAATTTCTGCAGTCACCGGACGATTACTTTCAAAAATCAATTCAATCCTGTCCTTTTCAGCTATGGGACTCAGACGCTTCATAAGACTTTCCAGCAGCTTATTCACATCTACCATTTCTACATTAAGACGACCACTTGTCTTATCTGCCTTAACCAGTGACAGCAGATCATTAATAATTCTGTTCTCCCTTTCAATTTCAGCCGCAATATCCTCCATAAATTCCTGGTAAAGCTCTTCCGGTACCTGTTTTTGACCAATCAGGGAATCTGCCAGCACCTTCATGGAGGTAAGAGGTGTCTTAAGCTCATGAGACACATTAGAAACAAACTCCTGCCGTGACTGGTCCAGTATTCTCATTCTCTTAAGCACTTCATTAAAGGCATCTACAATATGCTGAGTCTCCTCATAATCCGGGACTGAAAGCGCCTTGTCTGTAAAGCCTTCCTTCACCTCACTGATGGCTTTTGTTACCTTATGGAAGGGAAGGAGTAAAAATTTAGAAACAAACAGACTGGTCAAAAGTATCAGTATCGCCAGGAGCACCTCCAGAACAAAGGCTTTTCTTTCCAAAATACTGATAGTAAGAGAAATATTATCCGTTGAAAGCCCGCATAACAATACCCCCTGAATTTCTCCCTGTTCCTCACTCTGCTGATTTACATTATCAACTATGGGAATTGTCATTTCTATAAAGCCGTCTTTTCCATCATAATAAGTGGTTTCCTCTCCCCTGAAGCAACGTACCACTTCTTCTGAAATTACTGTTTTCCCTTCACTGATTCCGTAAGTATCCTTTACTACCTTAAAGTTTTTATTGATTACCAATACCCTCCCGTCATACAGGTTCGATATTTGGTTCAGTTCAGCATTAATTACCTCTGAGCTTGTATCAGACAAATAGTGATAGGCAATTAAATGATTGGATATCATCTTAAACTGATTGGAAACCTCTGACATCTTTACGCTTACTGCCCGTTTCTCATAATTATTAATCAGCATACTACGGGTAATATGCCCGGGTATCAGTCCCATAATCATTAACAGAAAAAATATTCTTACACGTAAGCTTCGAAAAAAAACAAGATTCCCTGTTCTTTTTTTAATTTTTTCCCACATAAGTCAACCTTCTAATTTTTAAAAAAATATCCTATTCCCCATTTCGTATGTACGTATTGGGGCTCACTGGGATTTTTCTCTATTTTTTCCCTTAACCGTCGTACATGAACATCTACGGTTCTTACATCTCCCGGATAGTCACTGCCCCAAACCAGCTTTAACAGCTGTTCTCTGCTGTATACATGGTTCTGGTTTACCACCAGAAGCTCCAATAAGTCATATTCCTTGGCAGTAAGATTAATTTCCTTCTCCCCGATAATTACCCTTCTGTTGCTTTGATTAATCTTTAAAAGCCCGGACTCTAATACCTGATCCTTCTCTTTTTCCTTCCCACCGGTTCTTCGTATAATGGCCTTTATTCTTGCCTTTACCTCCAGGATATTAAAGGGCTTGGTAATATAATCATCGGCTCCGTATTCCAAGCCCATAATCTTATCCATATCTTCCCCTTTGGCTGTAAGCATGATAATGGGAACATCAGAGAATTCTCTAATCTGCTGACATACCTCCAGTCCGCTGATTTTCGGAAGCATTAAGTCCAGCAAAATAATATCATAGTCCTGATCCTTCACCTTTTGCAGTGCTTCTTCCCCGTCATAGGCTACATCTACCTGCATTTCTTCCTGCTCCAGGCTGAATCTGATTCCTTTTACAATCAGCTTTTCATCATCTACTACCAAAACTCTCTTTCCCATTGTTTTTTATCTCCACGCTCTTTTTTACTTTGAAATTATAATATAATCCTTAATTTTTTCATAGGCAGCTTCCTTTATTCCGGAAATTTTCATAATATCCTCCGGTGTCTGAAAGTACCCATTTTCCTCACGATATTTAATAATACTTTTTGCCCTGCTTTCTCCAATTCCCGGCAGGGTACAAAGTAAGGCCTCATCTGCCTTGTTAATATCTACCTTCCCTTCTCCGGACTCAGATACCATCTCTGCTTGTGTTCCGAAAGAACCATAGGCCAAGACCTCCTCCTTCGTTGGTACCCTGATTTGCATTCCATCCTCTGCTTCCCTGGCAAGATTCAGATAATTTTCATCTGCCTCCTGCAAAAAACCACCTGCCATTTCTATTAACCGATAAAGTCTGGTCCCTGACTCTACCTGATAAACCCCGGGATTCTTCACAGCTCCGCATACATGTACCGAAAATATTACCGGAATTTCCCGACTGATTTTCTCACCGGCTTCTTCCTCCTGCAGCCTCTGTTCCGATGGTACCTCCCCTTCTGTAATGACCTCAGCCTCTTCCTGGCGGGATGAGGCTGCTTCCTTTGAAAGCGGATTTATATTTCCCTCAGTTTCAAATTCCATAACAGAATTTCCACAGGCTGACAGCTGAAAGCAAAGCAAACCTGCCAGTATTGTAACATATATTTTTTTTAACATTTTTCAGCAAAACTTCCCCGTGACTTTGCTGTCTTTTATTCTATTCCAAAGAAGATACCTTTACAATAGCAAAAATAACCATAAAGTATAAAAAAAAGGAAAACAATAGTTCCCTACTGTTTTCCCTATCTTACTAATCCTGATAATAATCAATATACTCCTGGCTTTCTTCCTGCAGCTGAATATATTTCTCCTCATAAGGCTGACCTGTAATCTGAGTCATCATCTCCTCGGACAGCTGCTTTAGCTGGGCAGAAACCTCTGCACCTTCCCAAATCCTGTCAAACATAATTTCCATTTTAATCAAAAGATTACTGGTGGCCATCAACTTGGGAATAGGAGCCGAATCCTGGTATTCATTCATAAACATATTCAAATCTTTATTCTGATGTAAAATATTTTTATTGGCTGTTACCTTTCCCGTAGCCTCATACAAATCTCCGGCATGCTCCAAAGCCAAAAATTTGGCAAAGCTGTTAGCCTCTGCCCTCAAAGCAGAATAACCATTGATATAAATGGCATTGGTTACTGACATTCCCTTAGTTTCCATTTCCTCCGTCAGCCTTGGAATGGTGGCAATCCCGTACTCAAAAGAAAATTCACCATTTTCCTTTGCAGTTTCCAGCTTTCCTATAATATCGGTGGTGGCTGTTGTCATAACCACCTTACCTTCCATAAATTCCTGAATCACAGAATTATAATCTACATTAGCTGCATCGATGGCAAAATAATCACTGAGCTTCTGATAAACCTTCAAAGCTCGAATTGCTTTCTCATTATATAAATCTACCGCATTAACATTATCTCCGCACACACCACCTGCATCTATATAATTGCCGGCAAAAAAGTAATTAAAGAAAATATCTGCCACATCCCATTTAAATACAGCCTCTACATTTTCCGGTGCATCATAATTATCTGCAAACTCCAGTAGCTTTTCAAAGGTTGTAGGAATCAGAGTGGGAATCTTTTCCTCTACCATTTTTTCCAGCTCCCCGGCCGAAATCCCAAACTCTGCAGCTTCTGTCTGCCCAGGTTCTCCGGATGCTTCTTCCTCTGATTGCTCTGTGGCAGTCGCTTCTTCCTCTGATGCTTCTTCCGCCGCAGCCTTTTCTTCCTCTGCTTCAGCCTTTAGCTCAGCCAAAATATTTTTTTCTGCCAAATCCTTTAAATAAGTTTTGTTATATAAAAGAGCACTGGTTTCATAGTAGAAGGGATAGCCGATAATCTCCTGCTTATAGGTAACCGCATTCACTGCACTTTCCGGAAAATTCAAAAGGCCTACTGCTCCATCAGAATTATCAACAGGGATTGCCAAACCTGACAAATATGCTTTTTCAATGATATCATTGGTGGCAATAAACAGATCCGGTATATTATCCTCCATATAAGAAGCCTCATTAATTTTTTCCAAAAGCTCCAGTCCTGACTGAAGAACGGGAATAACACGGACACCGTATTGTTCATTATATTTTACTGCCATACTTCCTAAATGGTCAGTTAATGCCTCATCCGTATACCAGATGTGAAGGGTGGTCGTATTATCAAAAATATTCTTTTCCTCTTCCTGCCTGGCATAAATTCCTACAAAAAGGGCACAGATCCCCATTACTGCTACTAATAGGGCAGATATTATTCTCTTACTTAAACTCATTTACTATTTCTCTTTCTCTTCCTCCAGACAAACAGAAAGAATACAGATCATTTCATCCACATGCTTCTTTTCAATAATCAGAGGGGGAATAAAACGTATAATTTTTTCTCCCGCATTGATAAGAATCAATCCATGCTCCATGGCCCTCTTAATATAGGGTCCTACCGGGCAGGCAAACTCCAAGCCCTGCATCAGACCTTCTCCCCGTCGTTCCAGAATCACTTCATATTTCTCTGCCAGCAGTTCCAATTGTTCCTTCAGATAATTGCCTACAGAGTTTACATTCTCTATTATATTGTTTGCTTCAAATAAATCAAGCACTTTGTTAATGGCAGCTCCTGCTAAAGGATTTCCTCCATAGGTAGTACCGTGATCTCCCGGTACCAAAGAAGCATTAGCAATCTTTTCAGTCATTAAAAAAGCTCCTACGGGTATACCGCAGCCCAGTGCTTTTGCCGTTGTCATAATATCAGGTCTGATTCCATATTTTTGCCAGGCAAACATGGTACCGCATCTTCCCATACCGCACTGAATTTCATCCAAAATTAAAAGAATATCCCTTTCATCACAAAGCTCTCTGATTTTCTTTAAAAATTCTTCCCGGGAAGGATGAATCCCTCCCTCTCCCTGTACTGTTTCTAAAAGAATTGCACAGGTTTTTTCATTTACCTGAGAAATTACACTCTCCCAGTCATTCATTTTGGCAAATCTGACATTTCCGATTAAAGGCTCAAAGGCTTCCCGATACTTAGGATTCCCGGTTACTGCCAGTGCTCCCATGGTTCTTCCGTGAAAGCTGTGTTCTAAGGCTATAATTTCATGGTCTCTTTTTCCATCCTTCAAATAAGCATATTTTCTGGCCGCCTTAATGGCACCTTCCACTGCCTCTGTTCCACTATTGGTAAAAAATACCCTGTCCATTCCCGCTGCCTTAGTCAGTTTTTTTGCTGCTTCAATAGTTGGAACATTATAATAATAATTGGAGGTATGAATTACCTTATCAATCTGTCCCTTTAAAGCATTATTATACTCCTGATTTCCGTACCCTAAAGCAAATACTGCAATTCCTGCACAAAAATCCAGATATTTTTTTCCTTCGGTATCATAAAGATATACACCCTCTCCTTTATCTAATACCAGCTGATAACGATTATAGGTATGCAGCAGAACCTTTTCTGCCTCTTCTATGTATGCTTTCACTACTCTCTTCCTTTCCGGCCGACTAATGCCCGTAACAGTTCTGCCCCAGGCTTCCTGTTACGAATGTTTAGACTCCTTCTCCCTCATCATTTACAAAAACGGTTCCTATTCCCTGGTTGGTAAAGATTTCCAGTAACAGGCAGTGGGGAATTCTTCCATCCAGAATATGTACTCTGTTTACACCGCTGTTTATGGCAGAGGTACAATTTCCCAGCTTTGGCAACATTCCTCCGCCGATCAGCCCACCTTCTATTAATTCCTCTGCTTCCTTGGCAGTAATTTTAGAAATAAAGGAATCTTTATCATTAATATCTCTGTAAAGACCTTCAATATCAGTTAAAAATACCAGCTTATGAGCCCCTACTGCCTTGGCAATGGCACAGGCTGCATCATCAGCATTAATATTATAGGTAGCAAATTCTTCTCCCAGACCGATAGGCGAAACAATGGGAAGATAACCGTTTTCCAGTAAATCAAATAAAATATCAGGATTTACTCCGGTTACATTTCCTACATATCCGATATCCTCTCCCTTGGAATACTTTTTCTCCACCTGTAAAAGCTTTCCGTCTTTTCCGCTAAGTCCTACAGCCTTTACTCCCAATTCTTCCACCATGCTTACCAGACGTTTGTTCACTCTGCCCAGAACCATTTCTGCAATTTCCATGGTTTCTTCATCCGTTACACGAAGTCCGTTTACAAATTTAGCTTCTTTTCCAGTTTTTTCTACCCATTTGCTGATTTCCTTTCCGCCTCCATGAACGATAATGGGCTTAAAGCCTACCAGCTTTAACAGGGTTACATCCTTAATAACATTTCTTTGCAGCTCCTCATTACTCATGGCAGAGCCGCCATACTTTACCACAATAATCTTTTTATTAAACTTTTGAATATAAGGCAGGGCTTCAATTAAAACCTCCGCTTTTTTTAATACTTCCTGCATTTCCTGTTCCATACTTCCTCCTAAGACCGGTAATCCGCATTTATTTTTACATAATCATAGGTAAGATCACAGCCCCAGGCGCAGGCACTTTCCTTACCCGACTTCATATCTACTAATATTCTTACTTCAGGGCCGGATAAAATCTTTCCTGCCTCCTCTTCACTGTAATCTGTAGCCACACCATCCTTGAAAATCTGAATAGTTCCGGCCTCTGACTGAAAATATAATTCGATTGCTTCCGGATTAAAGGTCACTCCGGAATATCCCAGGGCACAAAGAATTCTTCCCCAGTTAGCATCATGACCGTAAATGGCAGCCTTTGTCAGACTGGAACAGATCACGGACTTAGCTAAAATCTTGGCCTCTTCTTTGGTTGGTGCATTCACTACCTTGGTTTCTATCAGTGCCGTAGCCCCTTCCCCATCTCCTGCCATCATCTTGGCCAGTTTGGTATTTACATAATTTAAGGCAGCTGCAAAGGTTTCATAATCTTCATTTTTTTCTGTAATCAACGGATTTCCAGCCTCTCCATTTGCTAAAAGCAACAGGGTATCATTGGTAGAGGTATCACCGTCTACGGATACCATATTGTAGGTATCCTGTACATCCTTACGCAGAGCTTCCTGTAACAATTCCTTGGAAATCGCCAGGTCTGTGGTAAGAAAGCCCAGCATGGTACACATATTGGGATGAATCATTCCTGAACCCTTGCACATACCTCCAAGGGTTACTTCTTTGCCTCCCACTTGAAAGGTTACTGCCACTTCCTTGGAATGGGTATCGGTTGTCATAATGGCAGATGCTGCGTCCAAGGCACTTTGTCTGTCATTTCCAAGACTCTTGTGCAGTCCTTCCACGCCTTTTAAAATTCTGTCCATGGGAAGCTGCATTCCGATCACTCCTGTAGATGCTACCAGTACTTCTTCCGGCTGCACACCTAAAAGCTTAGCTGTGGTCTCTGCTGTCTGTCTGCAATAATCCAGTCCCTGCTGACCGGTACAGGCGTTGGCAATTCCTGCATTTACAACTATCGCATGGCCGTAATCAGAACTGTTCACAATCTCCTTATCCCATAATACACAGGCTGCCTTTACTACATTAGAGGTAAAGGTTCCTGCGATACGACAAGGTGTTTTACTGTAAACCATTGCCATGTCTTTTCTGTTTTTATATTTAATTCCTGCTTCTGTGGCTGCTGCCCAAAAGCCTCTGGCGGCAGTAACGCCACCTTCAATTTCTCTTATTTCTGCCATAATATTTCCCTCTCTATTGATTAAAGCGGATAATGTTCTCCGTATTTAATGTAAAATCATAATAATTCAGGTCTTCTCTCTGAGTCCAACCGATTCTTCTCCAAAAGCTGTTTCCCACATCATTTACCGTAAAAGCAATCAGAGACACCTTACTGATTCCCTCTTCCTTCAGAGCATTCATGGCGAATACCACCATGGCTCTTCCAATCCCCTGATTTCGATATTTGGGATCTACACATACATGATAGAGGCAGCCTCGTCTTCCGTCATGACCGCAAAGAATAGCTCCTACAATTTTTCCTTCTTTTTCTGCTACCACGCTGGTGCTGGGATTACGCTTTAAAAAACGCTCTACCCCTTCCCGGGAGTCATCAATACTTCGCATGGCAAAGCCTTTGATTTTTGTCCATAAACCATAAATCTCCTGGTAATCTCCGGCCTCCATGGTTCTGATTTTTGTCATTACTGTTTCCTCTTCTTTCTGCATCAATGTATCAGAAACTTATTATTCGTTGTACTAGGGGAAGATAGGTACCAGCTGTAATCCGGTGTCCTCCTTCAGTCCAAACATGATATTCATATTTTGAACTGCCTGTCCTGCCGCCCCCTTTACCAGATTATCCATGGCTCCCAGCATAATTACCTTACCGGTTCTGGGATCTGCTACTACATTCACATCTACAAAGTTGCTGCCCTCTACCCATTTTGTTTCCGGTGCAGTACTTCCCTTCAGTACTCTGACGAAGGGTTCATTTTCATAGCATTTATTTAAAATTTCTTTTAACTCTTCCGTATTATAATAGGTACCGTCCTCTTTCTTTTTCAGATTTGCGTAGGCAGTAATTAAAATTCCCCGATTCATAGGTACCAGATGGGGGGTAAAATTCAGGTACACAGGAGAACCAAAAGCTTCTGAAAGCTGCTGTTCAATTTCCGGCGTATGTCTGTGGGAGGCAACCTTATATGCTTTGATATTTTCATTTACTTCGCAATAAAGATTTTCCAGCTTGGCTCCTCTTCCCGCACCACTGGTACCGCTTTTTGCATCAATTACAATACCCTCACTTTCAATTACCCCTGCCTTGGCTAAGGGATAGATCGATAAAAAGGAGCAGGTAGGGTAACAGCCGGGATTGGCTATCAGCCTTGCAGTTCTAATTTTTTCCCTGTTTAATTCACAAAGTCCATAAACAGCTTCCTCTAAAAATTCCGGCGACTGATGTTTGATTTCATACCATTCTTCATATACGTCTACATCCTTAATACGAAAATCAGCACTTAAATCAATAATCTTCACCTGTTCTAACAGCTCTTCTGTTAATAAGGATGCTAAAAATCCCTGAGGAGTGGCCGTAAAAATTACATCTACCTGCTTCGCCATTTCCTTCAGGTTATCATCCTTACAAATATCTTCTACTATAGTAAACATATTGCCATATACGGAAGCATATGCCTTATCTATATAGCTTTTTGATCCATACCATACAATTTCAGCATCCTTATGTCCCATTAAAATTCTTACCAGCTCCGCTCCTGCATAACCGGTGGCACCTACAATTCCAACCTTAATCATGATAATCTCCCTTTCTTTCTACCTCTAATATTCCTGTCTGATTCGTTTCCTAAAAAATCTCATTAAATTACAGTATAACACGATCCCTTCTAAATTCCCACATTATCTTTAAAAGAAAATTTCCTTCCTCGTAACAGTTCAGCCTTCAGATTCCTGTTACGAGCATCCCCGGGGGCGTAAAATGCTTTCTACAACTCCTAAACTTTTGGATGTTAATTTTATAATTCAAAGAAATACATCCAATTATCTTTTCAAGATTGTAAAATATTCCGGTACAATTATAATTCCAGAGAGAAATTGGAACAGATCATATTTTATTCTTAGTAAAGCTCCAAATTTAATTGATTTTTCTGGAGCTTTTTTAAAGATTTTTCTTATAACATCCAAATTTAAGTTTTTAATTTTAAAATCATATTATTTTTATTATAAATTTGGATGTTTTTCAATATTTTATCTAATTAAGCTCCACAGATTGGTAGCAAGAGGCTGAACTGTTACCCTTACTCCCTTCATACTCGGAACTTATTTTTTATGATTATACACAACTTTTGCATAATATACAAGTATGTATTTGTTTTTGTTTATATTTATGCATATTTATTTATTTTTATTATTGGTTTTTGCATATTTTTTCACTTGATTTTTATTTATGAAGGGTGTATATTAAGTTCAATGACGACAACAGGTAATAATTACCTATTAAAATATGAGCATTTACGATGCTTAATGTCATACGAGTAGAAAGGTGGTAATAATTAATATGAAGGAAAAAGTAATTTTAGCCTATTCAGGCGGATTGGACACAACAGCCATTATTCCCTGGCTGAAAGAGAATTTTGATTATGAAGTTATCTGTGTATGTATTGACTGTGGACAGGGTGAAGAATTAGACGGTCTGGAAGAACGTGCCATCAGCTGTGGTGCCGAGAAATTATATATCGAAGATGTTATCGATGAATTCTGTGATGAATATGTAATCCCCTGTGTTCAGGCTCACGCTGTTTATGAAAACAAATATTTGTTAGGAACCTCTATGGCCCGTCCTGTTATTGCAAAACGTCTGGTAGAAATCGCACGTAAGGAAAATGCTACTGCAATCTGCCATGGTGCTACCGGAAAAGGTAATGATCAGATTCGTTTCGAACTGGGAATCAAGGCACTGGCTCCTGATTTAAAAATTATTGCTGCCTGGAGAAGCGATCTTTGGACCATGCAGTCCCGTGAAGATGAAATTGCTTACTGTAAAGCTCACGGTATTGATCTTCCTTTCTCTGCCGATTCCAGCTATAGCCGCGATCGTAACTTATGGCATATCAGCCATGAAGGTCTGGAACTGGAAGATCCCATGGAAGAGCCTAACTTTGAACATCTTCTCGTTTTGGGAACTACACCGGAAAAAGCTCCCGATCAGGGCGAATATGTTACCATGACCTTCGAAAAAGGTATTCCGACTTCTGTAAACGGAAAAGAGATGAAGGTTTCCGATATTATTCGTACCTTAAATGAATTAGGCGGAAAGCACGGTATCGGAATTGTAGATATTGTAGAAAACCGTGTAGTTGGTATGAAATCACGTGGTGTTTATGAGACTCCCGGTGGAACCATTCTTTATGAAGCTCATCAGCAGCTGGAAGAATTAATTTTGGATCGTGATACTTACGCCTTAAAAATGGATATGGCTAACAAGCTGGCACAGATTGTATATGAAGGAAAATGGTTTACTCCCCTTCGCGAAGCAGTAGTTGCCTTTATCGAATCTACCCAGAAATATGTAACCGGAGAAGTAAAATTCAAGCTTTACAAAGGAAATATTATTAAAGCAGGAACCTCCTCTCCTTACTCCCTTTATAATGAGAGCATTGCTTCCTTTACCACCGGTGATTTATATGATCATCACGATGCAGAAGGCTTTATTAACCTTTTTGGACTTTCCTGTAAGGTGCGTGCCTTAAAGCTTCAGGAAGCTGAAAATAAATAATCGGAGATAAATTTATGAGTGTTATTCCGGTTTTGATTGTTTATTTTTTTGTTGTTAATCTTATAGGATTTTCAGCCATGTTTATAGATAAGCAAAGAGCCAAAAAAAGAGCGTTTCGAATTCCCGAATCCACTCTTTTCACAATTGCTATTATAGGAGGCAGCATTGGCTGCCTCTTTGGCATGTATCTTTTCCGCCATAAAACACGGCACTGGACCTTTGTTTACGGAATGCCCTTTATTTTATTTTTGCAGATAGGTGCCCTGTTATTTTTGATTCTGTCACCTATCAGGATTAAGCTTCTGTAATTTAGGAATCACATGTAAGCCTGGCTCCATATTATTTGTAACAGTGAGCCTTCGGCTTCCTGTTACGATTATTGTTCAGCAAAAAGGCCTCTATTGTCAGTTTTACTGACAATAGAGGCCTTTTAAAATACCATAATTTTATTTAAACGGTAACAATAACTCCTCCATCGGCTGCATAAAGACTGGAAACACCTGCTGTATCCAATATTTTCACATCTTTGATCTTATTAGTCTTCTGGAGAATCATATCTCTTACACTTTCTGCTCTCTTCCTATTATTACAATGAGAAATCATCAGGACACTATGACCTGTTTTTTCCATTTTCTCAACCACTAATTCTGCCATCTTAGACAAAGCTTTTTTTACTCCCACTCCTTGTCCCGCCTGAACAATTTCTCCATCTTCTTCTCTTAAGATTGGCTTAATATTCAAAGTGGTTGCGGCCAAAGCCTTCAATCCGGTGAGTCTTCCGTTTTTCTTTAAAAAATCAAGATTATCAAGAACAAAATACGTAATCATTTTATCTCTGAACTCTTCCAGCTTCTGTACAATTTCCTCGAAAGAGTACTTTCCGCTTTCTTCCAGTTCCATGGCCTTTATAGCTAACTGAGTTTCACCTACAGAGGCAGATTTGGAATCTAAAATATGAATCTTTTTAGTACCATAAGCTTCTTCGTATAAGCTTTTTCCCAATACTGCACTATTATGACTTCCGCTCAGCTTAGAAGTTAAGGTTACTACATAAACATGTTCATCCTCTGTCTGATAGCTTTCCATAAATTTTTCAGGTGAAGGGCAGGAGGACTTGGGACAAGCCTCTGTGGCTGCAACCTTAGCAAGAAACTCTGCCTGGTCAAAATTCTTATCATCCTGTATATGCCAGTCTCCCACCTGCAATCCCAGGGGGACAATCTGAAATCTGGAGTCATTTTTCAATTCTTCCGGTAATTCACAGCAACTGTCTACTACAATTTTATAACTCATATTGGCCTCCACTTTACATGTAGTTTTAATTACTACTTATCATATCATTTTTATTCATCATCGTAAAGTCTATTCCTTATTTTACTTCCGCCTTGAAATTCCCCTATAACCATACTATACTTGTTATAAAATTTGTTTTAGGAGATTACCATGGTTGCAATACAGATTAAAGAGATAAAAACTTTTATGACTAAGCTGTTAAGCTCTTCTTTATTTGATTTCTTTTTAGTAAAAGAGGCCCAAATTAACACTTATAATAATTTTTATATTGAAGGACATACTAACCGTGATTTTTTTACGAAAGAAGAATTGGAAGATCCTGCAACAATACTTCATGAATACTCTTTATGGCAAGCCATAAAGCCTATCCTTTTTCAAATAATTAAGGGAAAGAAGGTTCCTTCATTATTAAAAATCACCCTGCTTCTTCCTCCGGAAAAATTATCCCTTTTATCTTCTTCCTTTGAGAAACAGGAATTGTCATCCTTCTTAAAATATTTTGTACTTACCATAAAATATGACTCCCAGGGACTGACGTTAACTACCGGAACCGCCTTCACTACCTTTGTTGCAGATAAAACTGCAGACACTGTGTGGGATCATGAATTCCCTAAGTTTTTATCAGAAAATGCCATTGACTATGATTTATAGGTTTTAAGTTACCGGAAAGTATGAGGAATGATTATGGAAATCGAACGTAAATATACTATAAACACTTTACCCGATCTGTCTGCCTATCCTTATCTTTTAATGGAACAGGCATATTTGAATACAGATCCCGTGATACGCATACGCAGGGAAAATGATGATTACTATCTTACCTATAAAGGAAAAGGTCTTCTGGCAAGAGAAGAATATAATCTACCTTTA
>JAFYWD010000016.1 GCA_017558205.1 Lachnospiraceae bacterium
AAGCCTGGAAGTGGTAGATGGAAGCTACGTAAAGAATATTAAGAAAGGAACAGCCAAGGTAACCTTCCGGGGAATGGGAGAATTTGGCGGTACCAAAACAGTAAGCTTTAAGATACAGGAAAAAGACGTAACAAAGATTTTGGAGGGAAATTTTTCTGTAATATTTGAAGATTAAATGTAACAGGAAGGCGAAAGCTGAAATATTATAAAATAACCCCAAAAGAACACTGTAATTTCTTGCAGTGTCCTTTTGGGGTTAATAGGTGATGAAAGAATATTCTTTCGATTTAGAAAGTAGCTTACCCCTGGAACATAATCTGTAGCTGAAATAATTCATTTTCAGAACTGAACCTATAGTAGGCTCCATATTTTTCACAAAAGGCTACAATAAATTTGGTACCAAAGCCATGCTCTTCCTTGTTTGTTACAGGAATATGATTATCATCAAAATTAACATTCCCGTTAAAGCTGTTTCTGATTTGGAACATAAAACAGGGAGTGGAAAGAACCTTTAATTCCAAATGTCTCCTGTGAGACTCCATATCCTCGCAGGCATGAATGGCATTTTCGATGGCATTGGCAAAAACAGCAGCCAGCTCAGCTTCCGGAGCAGGAAGAGTATCAGGAAAATCCAGTTTGGTAGTAATCGTAATATTTTTATCTGCTGCCTGCTGCAGGTAGGTGGACAGGGCCGCATCCAAAATAGCATGGTCACAGTACCGGATGATCTGGGTTTCCTTAATATCTTCATTATATTGATGGAGGAGAGTATAAATTTCCTGATATTCCTTTTTGTCCATAAGACCGGCGATGGTTTGAAGCTTGTGACGGAAGTTATGGCGTTCCATACGAAATTTATTATCAGCCCGCAAGAATTCCTCCATGCGATGTTTCATATGTTCCACCTGAACAGTAAGAATGTTTTCCTTTTCCATACTCTCATAATTTTTCTGCTGATATCCCAATGTACTGAAAAAATGAAAATACAAAAGAGGCATTAAAATTAGAAGAAGAATAAAGGAAGGAATATACTCAGGACGCTCCAAAATAACAGTAGGACGTACCATGGACATGGTAAGAGAAATATAAAATATAATACTGATACCGGCAAATGTTAGCCAGCCCTTATTAATTTTTTGTTGCAGCTCCAAATAAGTAGGCCGTAAAAATTTATAGAAGATAATCTCCAGTATAGGATAAATTAACAAACGGGAAATAAACATAAAGAGGTAAGTATTTCCCAGATAATAATCCAGGATACTAGTGAGATAAATTAATTCCAGGGTAATGGTATCGGCCAGACAAAAGGTAAAAATAAACCTTCCTCCCCGGTGTTTTGCCATAAACCAGAAAAAAATCAGACTGGGCAGACTGCAGGTAAAAAGGATGAGGGTTCCCATTTGTTCAAAACCTAATTTAAACAGTAAAAAGAAATTAATAATCATTAAAGGAATCATTAATGATAAGGATAAACTGAGAAATTTTTTTCTTGAATATCGGGATTGGAAAAATATTAAAAATAGTATCAGGCTATGGGCAGAGCCATAAACCAAAGAGATATCACGCAAGATAGTCATAATTAAATCTCCTTATTTATACAATAATCAACCCATTCGGGCTTCAGGGAACGGAAAGCCTTTGTTCCCACGGCAACTGAATATTTATCACTAAAATATAAGGTATTATCTTCCATCTTCGTAATGTGGTAAAGATTGACAGCCATACTGATTCCGCATAGTCGGAAATCAGTGTCTGAAACCAAGTCGGGTACAGCATCAGTAAAGCTACCTCTGATATATTGACTTTGAATAACATTACCGTTATTAAGATAATAATAAATAATACGGTTAGATAAACGGGCATACATAATCTGGTTAAGGAGAAGCTTTACACTGTATTCTTTTGTTTTTACAATGGTAAATTTTTCCCGTTTGCCTTTTAAGGAAGGAAGCAGAGAATCCAAAGTAGAATAAATAGCTTCCTTTTGCATAGGCTTCAGCAAATAGTCATAAGCTCGTACCCGGTAAGATTCTATAGCATATTCGGGGCTGGAGGTCAGATAAATTACAGCGCCATCATAACCATTTTCCCGTAGCTGCTTAGCTAAGGAAATTCCGTTTATTTCGGGCATAATAATATCCAGGAAATATACATCATATTCTCCATTTTTTTGGATATCATCCAGAAGATCTTCTCCATGAGAAAAGCAGGAGATCGTAATTTTTTCGCGAAGACGGAGAGCTTCATATTCCTTAATACAGGAAAATAGCTGGTCCAGATATAGAGTTTCATCATCACATAATGCAAATTTCAATTTTTATTCCTCTTTTCCATAATAGATAATCTTCTACTATTTACTATATATCACTATATAAGAAAATAATAAAATCAGCAATGAAATTTATCGCAAAACGTGTTATTTTGTCACAAAGCCACACTAAGAAAACAATTTATGGTAAGATAAAAATGATTGTATGAAAAGAGAGGTTTGGAGCTATGGCAGTAGAAATCAGGGAAAGGAAGGAAGAATTCACAGCTGAGGAAATCAGGGTAGCAGTATGCGGTAATCTGAGAACAGCCTGTGAAGAGCTTCAAAAAGAAGGAATAGAAAATATTGATACTTATGCTGATGCCTCCAGTCTGGCATTTAAAATCAGGCAGGGAATTCCATACCATCTGATTTTGGTATATGCACCGGAGGGGGAGGGGTTACTGGATACTTCCTACCCCTATAAGGTACAGAATAACCAGGAGTGGAAGCAGGTGCCGGTAAGACTGTTAAATGAACCTGCCTGCCAGTCAGCTCTGCTGGAATTAAAACGGACAATCAGAAAAATAAGAAATAATATGGAATAAATGATTTTAGAAATAAACACGGGATTTTTATAAGAAATACGGGATGGGTATGAAGGAGAAAAGAAGATGTCAGGACAGGGAAAACTTCAGCTAACAAAGACGAAGCAGGCTAAGCCGGTTTTTCAAACAACAAAGGCTAAAGAACAAACTGTAATCAAGCAGGAAACTGCTGTACAGACACAAAAAATAAAAAGACAGGTACCTAACAGACCGCTGCCACCCATTCCTGTGCGTATGGCAGAGACTTCTCAATTAACAGGTCTGGAAGAAGATAGTTTGAAGAAAAAGGATAAAGAAAAGCTGATAGAAAAAAGGCGGGAAGATTATAACAAAATCGGTAAGGAGATGACTCTTTCCACTTCGGTAAAAATACACGAGACTGAGTATTTTACCAGTAAAATCGGAAGAGAAGATTTTAAAAACAGAAATGCTGCTTATTTAACAGGTGAGGAAAAGCTGGAGGAAATTACTGTGGACTATGTAGCACAGCGTGTTTTGGAATCAGATTTTTCAAATTTTGAGAATACGGATCTGGCAGTAAGAAATGTTGCAGCTACTATGGCTTACGAGAAATTTCTGAAGGAGTACCGGCCGAATCCGGCAAGTGATAATCCGGAGGAGTTATGTCAGAGAATTAAGGCTACCAAGGAGGGAGTAACTGCTCTTTTGAATCCCTGCCTTCGTCTTGGAATTTCTCTGGCTGTTAAATCTAATGATAATCAGGTATCTCCGGAAATGAAAAGCTTTTTGTTAAAGCTGGATGAAGCCATGTCTACTGAGGTAATGTATGAAACAATTACCCATATTCCAAAAGAAGAGGATGTGGAAGCCATGCTTAAGGCAAAAGAGCCCACACTGGAGGGGCAGGCACTGCAGGAAAAGAAAAGAGCTATGATAGAAGCTAATGATGCACAGCAGATACAAATTGCCAAGCGGTTACTGTTAATGCAGCTTTCCACCTTTACCAAAATAAAAGATGATAAAAGCAGTGAGCCCTGGGATAAATCCATGGCAGTTGCCTTAAGTCATTGTTCCCGTGTGGTCATGACCCTTCCAACTCTTCAGAAAAAGGGGAGCGGAAACAGCAAGGAGGATCAGGAGGCTCTTTATAATGCCATTTATAAAACCAAGGGAGAAAATACGGCCCACGATGACAGCCGTTTTGCTTCTACTCACAATGTATTTATGAGAAAGGTAAGTAAAAAAGGGCAGGTAACGTCCGGGGAATATAAATGGTATACGGGAAATTACATTAATCAAAAGGGCATGAACTGTGCCATAGGAGGCCTGGCACAAAAGGGTGTGGCAGGTAAACAGCTGAGTAATGACGGAAGCTGTGGTCACTTTTATTCCATGTATAAAAAAGCGGAAAAGGGCTATTACGGTGTTATGCTGATGGGGCTGGAATCAGATGCCAGCGGTATGGTAAATCAGATGGGGCATAAGCATACAGCCAAAGCCAAGGGAGAGCATGCTTCCAGTCTTGGTGGGCAACGATTGGATGAGGTAGGTAAAAAATACGGAGGACGCCAATGTGATCTTACCCATTTAACAGCAAGACAAATTGTAGAAAAACTGGAAGAACTGGAAACAAGGATGAAGGAATACCAGGAAAGACAACGTAAGGGTGAGGGAACAGAGGAATTCAGACAATATCTGCGAAAACTGACAGGTGTAAAATTTAATCCGACGATATAGAATTGAAAATTCATGAGATAAAGTACGCTGATAAATAATGAATAGAGGGAGCTAAAGCTATTATGAAAAATAACGTGGAAGAAATGGGAGAAGTTCAATTACATTTTATTGATAAGAGTACCATTGAACAAGTAAAAGCTTTATATCCGACAGCAGTAGCAGAGGCGATAGAAAAAGGGCAGGCCTTTGGCTTGGCCATAGAAGAAGAGGAAGAAATAAGAGGTGCCCTGGGAGCCACGCTGATGCCGGAGGATGACAGACTGGAAATTTTAAGTCTCTATGTGACAGAAGAGGCCAGAAGAAGATATTTGGGAGGTACCCTGCTTTTTCAGACCATAGACAGTATTATGGAGGAAACAGAAGGAGAGCTGAAGATGGTAACCATAAGCTTTCCGGAAAGAATCCATGGAATGAGGGAATTTATGGAAAAGATGGGATTTAGTATGGAATGTTTTCCTCAGGAAGGGAGTTTTTTTCTGAATAAGAGTCTCCTGGAAAATAGCGTATTAAACAATAAAAACAGCCAGCCGATTACGGGAGTAACCTCATGGGACGAGTTGAATGATTATGAAGTCAAAGAGCTGTATCGTCAATTGGAAACAGAAGGAATTGCTTATTTACAGAGAGAAGATTTGAAAAATGTAAGGGGTGAGCTCAGCTTTGTAAAAAAAGACAGTTTAGGAAAAATGTTAGCATGCTGTATTATTACAGGAGGTGAGAGAGCGGTGCTGTCCCAGTTTTATTCTGCAAAAGGAAATACTAAATATGGTGTGGCTGTTCTGACAGCAGCCTTAGGAAGATTTTTACAGATGCCTAAAGAACAGGATTTGGAAGTTCCCTGTATTTCCATGTCAGCAATCAGACTACTGGAAAGATTAGTGCCGGGGGCTGAAAAGGAAAACTATATCCGGGCTTATTTACGAGTGTAAGCCTTCAGAATGGAAAAGCAGAGCAAATAAGGAATAAGGAAATTTATAGATGAAGGAGAATGGCAATATGCCTTGCAATTATTGGGAAATAGAAAGAGCATTATTTGATGAAGAATGTAAAAAGGCTGTGTCTATCGCTAAAGATAATTTAAAAAGACTGATGGAAGATAATAAAGGTACGCAATACGGAAAAAAGTATGGTTTTGAGAATATTTCAAATTACGAAGAATATCGCAATCAGGTTCCCTTATCAGACTATACAGATTATAAAGAATATGTAGAAGAAATGCGCCAGGGAAAGGAACAGGAACTTACGGCATATCCCATCAAGCATTTTATACTTACCTCAGGCAGTACAGGTGAGCAAAAAAGGATTCCTCTGACAAAAGAGGCGCTAAGAAGATGTATTCGTCCGATCTATTATGCTTCCTATCAGGAGATTCCAAAGATTGAGGAAGGCCGGTATCTTCATATGAGTGTATTCCGCAGAGAGCTACCCCGGGAGGAAAGGGAAACTATCTTATCAGTAGCTTATTTTGGAGAAATGATGGATCAAGGAATCTATGATCTGGAAAAACGGTATTTAGGAGCACCTAATCTTTTGTTTAGTAAAAAAATAGGCTGTGTTCCCTATGTAAAAGCCTGGCTTGCTTTACAGACAGAGGAGATTTCAGGAATCCAGGCCTTTTTTCTTTACGATATCCTGTTATTTTGTCATTGGCTGGAGGAGAACTGGCAGGAGCTGTTAAATCATATGGAAGCAGGAGATATTCCTGAGGAGATTGCTTTGGAGGCAGAAATCAAAGAAGAGCTTCTGGCGATGGGAATATTGACAAAAGAGAGGGCAGAATTTTTAAGAAGTGAATTTTTAAAGGGAATGGAGGGGATCCTGGAAAGACTGTGGCCCCACATGAAATTTATTAGTGGTGTAGGAGGGAGCACTTTTTTTGCCCAGGAAAATGCTTTGCGTAAATATTTGGGAAAAATTCCCATTCATTATTTTTCCTATGCAGCATCAGAATGCATGATGGCAATTGTAACAGAAAAAGAATCGGTAGATAATGTACTGATTCCTAAAAGTGGTTTTTATGAGTTTATTCCCTATCATCAGGGAGAAAGCAGGGAGGATGAGATTAAGCCTATCTGGCAGCTGAAGGAAGGGGAAATGTATGAAATAGTGATTACAAATTTCTCGGGCTTTTACAGATATCGATTAAATGATATAGTAAAGGTAGTAGGTTTTCGGGGAGAGGCTCCCATTCTTCATGTATGCTTCAGAAAAAATCAGGCATTAAATATTGCCGGTGAAAAAATAGATATGCAGGTGATGGCAAAGGCAATGGAGGAGTTTGGGAAAAAGGTTAATTGTCAGATAAAGGAATTCAGTATTGTGGAAAATACAGAGTCCGTACCAGGTAACTACCGTTGCTTTTATGAGGCGGGAGAGCAGGAAAATTATCCGACACCGGAGACGGCAGGAGAAATTCTTGATAAGATTCTGTCTTCCGTGCATGAGGATTACAAGGATGTACGTGAACTGGGAATGCTTGCTGCTCCACAGCTATATCGGGTTAAGGCCGGAAGCCATGGGGAATGTAAAAAGGTTTTTGGCAGTTTACTGGCTCAAAATAAACCCCTGCAGTATTTATCCAAGCCGGAAACCGTAGAGTTTATGTTAGAGAGAGTGATGTAAAAATGTATGGTGAAAAAAAGTTTCTTGAAAGCTTATATATCAGTGCACTGTTTCCAAATTTAATTGCTATTTTGGGAGGTACCATTAATGTTTTTATTGATGGAATCCTGGTGGGACAAAAATTAGGAGATTTGGGCATTGCGGCTATTAACCAAAGTTTGGCTGTTTATTTGCTGCTGTGTACCTTGGGCTCTCTGATCGGGGCAGGGGCAGCAGCCTTATCTTCAGCTGCTTTAGGAAAGCACCACCAGGAGGAATGCGACAGGTATTTTTCTCTGGCCATTGAAATGGCAGTGGTGTTGGGAGGAGCTTTTTGTCTGGCAGGCTTTTTTGCCTCACCGGCGCTGGCAGCTATGTTAGGCTCCACGGATTCTGCATCCTGGGTGGAAACTTATATCAGAATCACATTTATCGGCGGGATTTTCAAGATCTTTTTATATATTCCATTTAATTATTTGCGCTTGATTGGGAAAACGGCACAATCAGCAAAGGCTATGCTGTTGATGACTGTTTTAAATATTGGATTGGATTTCCTGTTTTTATTTTATTTTGACTGGGGAGTGGCCGGAGCAGCCTGGGCCAGCAATCTGGCAACTATAGCAGCCTGTGTTTTCAGTTCTTTCTTTTTATTTACCAGGGAAGCGGGGCTTCATTTTTCTTTTGCCTTACCGGGAAAGGAGCAGCTGTTAAATATTGTACAAAGCGGAAGTCCTATGGCGGCTAATAATCTGTTTTCTGCATTAAGAATTATTTTTCTTAATCAGATTATGAATATGGTAGGCGGCAGTGCCATGGTAGCTGTTTTTGCCATTACCAACAATGTAAATGAGTTTTCTATCTGCCTGCAAAATGGAATTCCTCAGGCGGGTTCCTGTATGTTGGGAATCTGTTACGGTGAAAAGGATAAAAAGTCCATGCAGCAGCTGGTTAGGCTGCAGATGAAGGTAGGAGTAATCCTTTCATTGATTTTTTCCTGCCTGGTGACCTTATTTGCCAAACAAATAGGAGAGCTGTTCGGAACAAAGCTGGCGGTGGGTTTTCCACTGTTATGCTGGGCTCTCAGCCTGATTCCGGGAATGATTAATAATATTATGATTTATTACTACTACGCAGTAATGAAATCATTTATGGCAAATGTGATTACTTTTTTCAGAGTATTGGCTGCCACAGTTTTAGTGGCAGCAGTATTGGCTCCTATGGGACAGGCAATTTGGCTGTTCTATCCTGCCGGAGAGCTGTTAACCATAGTGATATGGATGGCTGGTATCCTGCTATTTTATAAGCTTCGTGGTGAAAAGCCGGATCTTTATCTGTTACAGGACTTTGAAATAGAGGAAAGTCAGTGTACGAACTTCCAGGTGGAATGTGAAGTGGAAAAGATTTGTGAGAAGAGTCAGGAGGTAACAGCCTTTTGTGAGGATAACGGTTTTTCTCCGGAGCAGACCATGACCATCAGTCTGGCACTGGAAGAGCTGATGATTATTATGGCAGAAAAATCCATGGATAACAGGGGGTTTCTGGATGTAAGAGTGTTGCGTACCAGAGAAGGAGGAATCCTTAGAATACGTTCCAGGGGAAAACATTTTAATCCCTTGGAATTTGCTGAAAATGATATGGATTATCTGGGAGTATCCATTATTATGCAGATGGCAAAGAATACAATTTATCAGACTACTCTGGGGTTAAATACACTGGTGGTGGAAATTTAAGTATTTAAATTGTAACAGGAGGCCGAAGACTGAACTGTTACTTTAAATTACGATAGTGAGGCTAATATGAAAAAATTAAAATTAATACATAAAATTACTTTTGGAATTATCATACTGTCACTGGCAATCTGTGCCGTGTGTACGGGAATCGGTTACAGTCAGTATAAAAAATATATTTACAATAATTATAATGACACCGCTTATAATGTGGCAGAAACAGTTTATTCCATGTTCACTGAGGAGGAACTGTTTTACTATATTCAGATGGCAAAGGACTACAAAAATGAAATAGTAGGGAAGGAGTCTCTGGAGTTGCTTGCCCAGTCTCCTGATTATTTGGAACTGGCAGATTATATCAGATTACTTCGTGAAAATATGCAGCTGAATGATATTTATATGGCGTATCTGGATGTGGATGAGCTGTATAATTACGAATCCTTACAGGATAACTGGCGTCCCATGACTTATATTTTTGACAGCTATTATGTACCGGAATATACTTTTCTGTTTGGGGATACCAGTGGGTTAAATCCTGAGTTTCTGGCAGATGCCATCGAAGTGGCAGAAACGGGAGAACGCAGCGATAATTATTTTATTTCGGAAAGTCAGTATGGCTATAATACCTCTGCCATTTATCCCATTTTAAAGGATGGTAAAACGATCGCTGTGATCGGAGTAGAGGTACCTATGGTTACCCTGAAGGAAGCCTTAACTGCTTATACCACAGCCTCTATTATCTCGATTGTTATTGTAACAACAGCATTAATGATTCTTTATTTAAGATATTTATATAAAACTCTTATTAAGCCTATTAATATTATTTCCATTGAGGCAGAATCCTTTGTAAAGGATGAAAATAAAATATCCAAGGTATTAGAGGCAGTACATACGGGAGATGAAATTGAAACTCTAAGTAAAACCATCCTGCAAATGGAAATAGATATTAATGAATATATTGATAACCTGACAAAGGTAACGGCAGAAAAGGAAAGAATCGGGGCAGAGCTGAATGTAGCTACCCAGATTCAGGCAGATATGCTTCCTAATATTTTCCCTGCCTTTCCGGAATATGAGGAGTTTGATATTTTTGCCAGCATGACACCTGCCAAGGAAGTAGGAGGAGATTTCTATGATTTCTTTATGGTAGATGAAAAACATGTGGCAGTAGTTATGGCAGACGTTTCCGGAAAGGGTGTTCCGGCCGCTTTATTTATGGTAATTGCAAAGACCTTAATTAAAAACCACGCTTTGAATAAAGAGAGTCTGTCTGCTGTATTCCGCAATGTGAATAACCAGCTGTGTGAGAATAATGAAGCCGGTATGTTCGTTACTGCCTGGATGGGTATCATGGATATCTATACAGGAGAGGTTACCTTTGTCAATGCAGGGCATAACTTCCCATTAATTATCAGAAAAGAAGGAAAAGCAGAGTGGCTGAAAAATAATCCTGATTTTATTCTGGCAGGAATGGAAGGCATGGAATATGAAGAAGGCAGCTTCCGGTTAGAGAAGGGAGATACCCTCTATCTCTATACCGATGGTGTAAATGAAGCTTTGAATCCTCAGGAAGAGTTATATGGAGATGACAGATTAGAAGAAAATTTATCCT
>JAFYWD010000159.1 GCA_017558205.1 Lachnospiraceae bacterium
ACTTTTTTCTCAACTCTCCTCTAAAAATTTGTAAAATATCTCTATCTATGTTATGATACTGATTAGAAACCATAGAAAGGAGTTACGAAATTTATTTCGTGTGAATGCCATGAATGTAAACGAATCTGCCGAAAACTATCTCGAGACTATTTTACAGCTAAGCAGACAGCTTCCCGTAGTACGTTCTGTAGATATTGCCAATGAACTGGGCTTTAAAAAATCCAGTGTCAGCGTAGCTATGAAAAATCTCAGATTAAAAGAATATATTACTGTAACTGATTCCGGCTTTATCTACCTGACCGAAAGTGGAAAAGCACTTGCTGAATATGTATATGAAAAGCATACTTTCTTAAAAAACTGGCTCTGCAGTATGGGGGTTCCGGAAGAAATTGCCGGTGATGATGCCTGTAAAATGGAGCATATCATCAGTCAACAGACCTTTGACGCAATTAAAGAGTATGTTAACAAACATACTCCTTAATCTTCATAGCTCTCATTGCATTTAGAATTGCCAGAAAGGCTACGCCTACATCTGCAAATACTGCAGCCCACATGGAAGTAATTCCTAAAGCTGCCAATATTAAAACTAATATTTTAATTCCAATAGCCATAACAATGTTTTCTTTTACGATAGATAATGTTTTGTGGCTAATTTTTATTCCTGTTACAATCTTTGAAAGCCGGTCATTCATGATTACCATATCTGCTGCCTCTATGGACACATCTGCTCCCAAGCCTCCCATGGCAATTCCTAAATCTGCTCTGGCAAGAACCGGAGCATCATTAATTCCATCTCCAACAAAAATAACCTTTTTGCCTTCTTCTGACAATATTCTCTCTAAAATCTCTACCTTTTGATTCGGTAATAAATCTGCATAATATTCGTGAATTTGCAATTTTTCTGCTACTGCCTTTGCTTCTTCTCTGCGATCTCCTGTAAGCATCACAATTCTTTTAAGGCCTTGCCTTTTCAGCTCACAAATCGTCGCTTCCGCTTCTTCCTTAATTCTGTCTGCTATTACCACATATCCCAGATATTCTCTTTTTTCCTTTGGTAATTCCAGGGCAATATGACAAATGGTTCCGTTTTTCCCCGGCTGTTCATAGGGCACCTGTATCTTTTCCATTAGCTTTTGGTTTCCTACATAAATTACACAACCTTTATAGGAAGCTTTTACTCCGAAGCCCGGAAGCTCCTCCGATTCACCAATAGCCTCTTTCTGTGTTTCTTTTCCATATGCTTTTTGCAGAGCTTTGGAAATAGGATGATTAGACGAATATTCTCCATGGGCTGCAAGTGCCAGCAGCTCCTCCTTTTTCATACCTTCTTTACAAACAGCTACTTCCACTACCTCAAAGCTTCCTTGGGTAAGGGTTCCCGTCTTATCCAGCACAAGGGTTTCCGCCTTTGCAAGACTTTCCAGATAATTACTCCCTTTGATCAATATCCCTTTTTTTCCTGCACCTCCGATTCCACCAAAAAAACTTAATGGGATACTGATTACCAGGGCACAGGGACAGGAAATTACTAAAAAGCTTAAGGCCCGATAGCCCCATATCTGAAAATTACCAAAAATAACAGAAGGTACTACAGCCAATAACAAGGCTAAGATTACCACAATAGGAGTATAATATCTGGCAAAACGTGTAATGAACTTCTCTGTTACCGCCTTATTTGAGGTAGCATTTTCCACCAGCTCTAATATTTTCATTACTGTTGAATCTGAAAATTCTTTCGTTACCCTTATTTTAATTACACTGTTTAAATTAATACAGCCACTGGCAACCTCTTCTCCTGCAACAGTATCTCTGGGAATACTTTCTCCCGTCAGTGCCATGGTATCAAGACTGCAGCTTCCTTCTATTATTACTCCATCCAGAGGAATTCTTTCACCGGCCTTAACGATAATGATTTCACCCGTTTTTATCTCTTCGGGATCTTCTGTTATCTCATTTCCTTCTCTTAAAACTCTTGCTTCCTCAGGGCGAAGCTCCATCATTTCTTTAATGGATTTCCGGGAATTATTTACTGCATAAGACTGAAACCATTCTCCAATCTGATAAAATAACATAACGGCAGCAGCTTCCGGATATTCTTTTATCAAAAATGCTCCGAAGGTAGCAATTACCATCAAGAAATTCTCATCAAAAATCTGACCGGACTTTATATTTCTTCCGGCTTTTTTCAAAACCTCCATTCCTACGATAAGGTAAGATGCTCCAAATAAAAGAAGGGATATCAACTCTCCCTCTTTCATAATTGTCTTGCTTATTATAGCTACAAAAAATATTGCTGCTGACAGCAATATTTTTTTCCCTTTCTTCTTTAATTTTTTTGTCATCTTTCTATATCCTTCTAAGATATTTTTATAATACTTCAGTCTTCGGCTTTCTGTTACAGTTTTTACTGCTTCTGTAACTTATTTCTCTATTACCTCTACATCCGGCTCCAGTTTTTTTACAATTTTTTTAATTTCTTCCGTAACCGTCTTTGCCTTTTCCTCTTCTACTTCGATTACCAGCTTTTGAGTTAACAATGTAACCTTAGAGCTTGATACTCCATCTAGCTTTCCAACCTTTTCCTCAATAATTGCTGCACAGTGAGCACAGTCCAAATCCTCTAAAATATATGTTTTTTTCATAGTCTTACTTTTCCTTTCTTTCAATTTTTTATGGTTATTTTTCTATTTTAAAATTCTCATAAAATTTTTAGGGTTCTATGGACTCCTTATATTTAATACGATAAATACGTCTTAATCCGTCTTCAATTCTTTCTTCACTAATGGTTCCTTCAATTACGGCATCCAGAACTCCCTGGTATGCCAATTCAAAATCCTCCGGCATAAATAACATATCTGAACCGGCCTTTAAGGCTTTAATAGCTGCCTCATCTGCACCGTAATATTCTGTAACAGCTGCCATATTCAGGGCATCTGTAATTACCACACCGTTATATCCCAGTTCTCCTCTTAAAATCTCGGTAATAATCTCCTTCGACAAGCTGGCAGGTGTATTATCTCCCACAATTTCCGGATAGGAGGTATGTGCCACCATAATCATCTCTGCGCCTGCTTCAATAGCTGCCATAAACGGAAGCAACTCCTTGGCCATTAGCTCCTCTTTTGTCCGGTTTATTACTAACATTTGATCATGAGTATCCTCATCAGCTTCTCCTATTCCCGGAAAATGCTTTACACAGCCGGTTACCTTTTGTTCTTTTAAACCCTCCAATGCAGAAACCACCATATCTGATACTACAGAAGTATCAGTACTGAAGCTTCTGTTTTTTAAGAACCCTTTTCCCTCTTCCCTTAGAATATCTGCCACCGGTGCAAAATTTAAATTAACACCATATTCCTTTAAATAAGAACCTATCTGAGTCATAGCTTCTTTCGCTTTTTGAGGATCCTTTGTTTTACCAATGGTATTCATATGACCAGGATTTTCCAGCTTTAGCCCGTTAGCAAATCTGGCCACTTCTCCTCCCTCTTCATCAACCGAGATAAAAAGGGGATATTTGGAATAGGAAACAGAATTAGCAATCATCTCCTTTATCTGCTCTTGTGATTTAATATTTTTCCCATAATATACAATTCCTCCCACAGGGTATTCCTCCAAGGCTTTTTTAGTACCCTCTCCGGCCTGTACTGCCGTATTTACTCCTGTAATATCCTCCGGACAAACGAGAAAAATACCTGCTACTTTTTCTTCCAGTGTCATTTCAGATATCAGCGTTTCAATTGCCAGCTCTAAAGCTTCACTTTCATCAGCCTGTTCTATAGTCTCCTCTATACTCTCTTCTGCTGCCGATTCTTCCTCAGTTGCTCCTACAGCATCCTCTGAAGCAGTTTCTCCTAGACTTTCTTCTGCCTGTTCAATATATCCGGCTTCTGTTTCCTCCGTCAAAAGCAGCTCTGTTCCTTCTGTACCTGTTACTTCTTGGCTATCATTAATCTTTTTCCCTAAAAAAGAAACTCCTATTACAATTCCGGTAAGCAGAAGGAGTAAAAATACTACCATAAAAATCCTGGCAATCAACTGATTTTTCCTTCTTCTTTGTCTTCTTAATTCTCTTTTTCCCTCAAGACTGATACTTTCCTGAAGAAAAACGGATTCCTCCCTCTCATCATAGCTCATCCCTTATCTCTCCCCATTTTTCCTTTGTATTCTCATGGCTTTTTTTCCTGTGAATATAGTCAGTATACCAAAATAAGAAGCGGGCATCAATCTCGATTTATTGATACCCGCTTCTAAACTGTGATTTCCAATGGTACATACCTCCGTGTCATTATTTATTGTTATCACCTATATTCACTTTCCACTTCGCTCTTTCCATCTTATTCTGTATTATTATACTGTAATGTTTTTCTTTACAAATCATTACTTACTTTGATGTACTTAAAACGAACTATTTTATATCTACAGTTACTATTCCCGACTCCTCTTTAAATTTCTTTTATAAATATTTGGTTATTATTTTATATAAATCAAGAAATTCTGTTTGGATCTCTTTTCTAATACTAATGAAATTTCTTTATCCTTTCTAAAGATTTTAAATTTACATCTGATATGATATTATTCTCAAATTAGAATAATCAAATTATGTAAATTATTAGAAGCTTTTATTATAAATTTCATCTTTCGTACTATACTTTTTATTCACTATAGATATTATCTTACCTGTTTGCTTTCGCTATCAGTCCCGGTAAGTGGAATGATATTTAGCTTATGTTTTTGGTGGACCGTACCTCCTATTCTTTAGATTTGTTATTTGTGTTATGTTCATCTCTTGTTTATGTCTTTATTATAGCAAAAGAAATTAATTTGTCAATACTTTTTATTTAAAAAATATTTATTTTCAAATTATTTTCTTTTTAAACCATCAAGTTTTATATTTTAGCTTTTTAATTATTCTATTTTTTTGTTTATTATTGTATATTCGAGTTATTTTCAGTCTTTTTATATTTAACATAATCCCTTTCCGGGGCACCACAACCGGGACATCTGTCCCTCTTTGTCTCTTCTGTCATCATGTGACCACATATAGGACGGACATAAATCAGCCCTGCAATCACCTTGTTCTCTCCCCTCATCTGAGAAAGCATTTCCTGATGAACCTTTCACTCCCAGGGATTCTACCTATGGCAAGCGATTGATTTTTTCTTTTACCTTCTGTATTTTTTTCATAGACTTCTCCTTCTCAAGGCTTCCCTTATAAAACTGTGAAAAACTCAGGCAGAAGCATTTCTGCCTCTGCCCGATATTATTGTTATATTTTAGCCAACACAAAGATATTATAAATTGCTTCGATAGCAGTTTCAAAATCTTCGTTTTTAACACCAATAATAATGTTTAACTCACTGGAACCCTGGTCAATCATCTTTACGTTTACCTTAGCATGAGCAAGTGCTGAGAAGATTCTTCCTGCAGTACCTCTGGTGGATTTCATACCTCTTCCTACTACTGCGATTAAAGCCAGGTCTGCTTCAATGTCAATCGTATCAGGCTTTGCCAGTCTATGAATTCCTGTAACTACCTGCTGTTCCTTATCCATAAAGTGATCCTGATGAACAAATACTGTC
>JAFYWD010000160.1 GCA_017558205.1 Lachnospiraceae bacterium
ATATTTATCTCCAATATTAATTTCTACCGGTATTCTGAAAATCGGTAAAGTTTTTATAGCTAAATTTTTATAAGCAAATATTTTTATCAAATCTACCATAGCTTCTTTTTGCGGACTCAGCAACACATCCGGTTTAATCTTCTTCCAAATTTCCTCTGCTTCACTCACCTGCATTGTTGCAAACAGTGCTGCATTTAGAGCACCAACCGAAGCTCCGGAAACTGCCTTAAATTTTATGGAATCTTCTTCTGCTAAGGCTTTCCATACACCTATTTCATAGGCACCTTTTCCACCACCACCAGCAAGACACAATCCCCATTTTTCTTCTATTGTTCCATAAGCAATCATTTTATCATCCTTCCAGAATTATTATCGTGTTTTACTCATTCTTGATAATTCATACATTAAAATTATAATTTATTATCTAAGCAAACTTAATGAAAGCAAGCAATATCCTTTTCTTACCTGCAAACTCTTCTAAACAATCAATGCCGCCTGTAATATCATTCTTCTTTTACGCATTAAAAAAAGTACCTCTTCAAAGAAGTGCCTACAATTTTTTCAATTCTAAATATACTCTGTTTCCATTTTTACTTTTCTAACCGAAACTCTTTTCCTTCATAAACACTTACTGGATTCCCTCTGATAATTCTTTGATGCTCTCCATGCCTGATTGACTTGTTTAACTTCGATGTCTTTTTTCATGATTTCTAAAATTACCTGCAATCTCTTTAAGACTTTCTGCTTATTCAAATGCTGACTTTTTTCTTCGGTAGAAACCACTGCTATACAGGTGGGAATATAAATCACTCTTACACTACTTTCTACTTTGTTCACACTTCCGCCTATTTTTTGCTATTCCAACTGCTCTATTTTTATAATCCTCTTATAATATTCAAATAGTCTTGCCTTTGGTCAAGTACCGCATACACAGTAACTACCTTTTCTTTTTCGTCAATCTTATAAAACACCAGATTCTTTTCTGTTATCAGTACCTTATATCTTTGTCTTCGAAGAATCATATAACGGGGATCTGTACCTATATATGGATTATCTGCAAGCAACATAATTTGTCCTTCCAACTCGACCAATTTCTCTATAGCAACTTCTGCCCCAAATTTTTCTGCAATACCCAGAATAATCTTATGAATAAGTGAATCTGCTGTATCTGTTCTAATTACAGTATACTTAGCCATCACACTTCTCCTTTAACATAGCTCGTAAACCGGAAAAAGTATCTTCTATAGGTGCAAGCCTTCCGGTATTAACATCTTCATCCGCTTCTGCAAGAATTTCTAAAAGTTCTATTCTTGCCTTCATTCTTTTATATTCCTCATATCCAAGAGATACGGTATCTCCTCTGCCATTCACTGTAATAATAATTGCTTCATTATTCTCCCTGCATTGTTTTGATATTTCATTATAGTGATTTCTCAAATCTGCTGACGGTCTAATTCTTTCTTGTATATTTTTCATATCGCACCTCCATTAACTATAGTCAAATTATATCATAGTATGTCTATTCCTTGAATAATAAATTCTAAAGACTTTAAACTCATTTTTTCTTTACACCGTCATTGGTAGACTATGTTTTCCCAGTTTTACCTGATGTGAGAGTTACATGAGTTGCCACTTATTTTGGCAGTTCTACCTATCAACCTTCTCCTCACACAATTCCTCTTGTTCCAGTCTCCTTATTTCATCATCTAAAGCCTTGATTTCTTCCATACTTGTCTTTACTAAATTTTTAATAGAAATAATCATATCATATAATAACCTTCCATCATCATAAAAGGATAGGAAGATTGCAAGTAATACAAAAATCACAACTACTGAATGAAAATCAAATCCATTAGGTGAGTAGAATAAATCTTCAAAGCTTCTTACAACCTTATGCCTTGTTAATACATGTAAATACAGCCATACCATCATATTTGCTTTTTTTATCCAATAAGACGGTACCAAAATATGTTTGGATAAAAGCTGTATGCTCTCCTCCTGGGATAATTCATCTATAATTTCATCAATTCTTTTTCTCATTAGCTATTTCATTTCCTTCCCTATTTTTCTGTTACCGGCGCTACATTTAAAATTAACAGCAAAGTAACCTTATTTATCACTCATATAAAAAATTTTACCTTTACCTGCAAACGGAAGCCTGCTGCCTTTCGGAAGTAAGTAAGCATGTTCTCTTTTGATATTCAGATGATTCTCTATGACTCCGTCTGTAATAATCAGTATTGGGCCATCTTTTGGAAAATCCTTTGCTTTTTCCAGACAATCGATTCCAGGCTGCAATACTGTTCCACCTCTTCCTTTTATCTCTACTCTGCCTGCCAGTTCGTCCACAGACAAATATCCGGCATCATAAGCTCTTGCATCACAAAATACTACTCTGACCATCTCCACCTCTCTGGAATTGGCATAGCTGGCGATAGTCCCCAATGCCATGGCCAATAATTTTTCTGACATGGATCCGGAAGTATCTATTATTACACCAAAGGTTTTCCTATTTTCTCTTTTTTCCACAACAGTCAGCCGTGGTCTGGGAATTTCTGGTGAACTGCTTTGCCTCCTACTAGGTCTTGCATAACTATAACGTTTTTCTTCTAACGGAAAATAATATTCAAACCACCGGGCAAGTTCAACCTCCCAGGGAATAGGAGGCATACCCAGTGCCCTGATTTCCTGTATCAGTCCTTCCGGCAAATAGCCTCTGTTTTGGTTTTCATGGTAAATAAGTCCCTGTTTCAGAGCATTTTTATAAAACTCTTCCTGTTCTGTCGGATGATCCTTTTTCCCGGAAGAGTTGACATGGATGATATCTCCCTTTCCATATCCTCTCAATGTCATTAATTTCATGGTCTTTCGTATATCCTGTAAAAGTAAATCATAGATAGCTTCTGCCGATAGTCCCCGATAATTTTCATCATAAAGTATACCTGTAGGCATATCTCCTATTTGAAGCTCATACAACCATCCGTTTATTACATAATCACATGCAATATTCCATAAGTAGAAATTTCTCCCCAGGCATCTTTCATGGTGCATAAGCCCTGCATGTAGAAATTCATGAGCCAGCACAAACCTTAATTCTTTTTCTGTTAAATTTGCTGTTGGATTAATATAGATAATGGCTTTCTCAATATCTACTGCTGCCATCTGAATTTCCATTCTTTGACAGGCTTCATAATCTTCCCTGAGATGAAAACCGACAGCCAGTCCTCCCAGCAAGGGATAATGACTCATAAACCATTCCGCTGCTTCTTTTACTGTATGGCTGCATTCAATATTCTCAGATTTATTGACATCTGTTAACACACTTTTGGCCGCATAGGCTAATTTAGCTGCAAACTCTTCTGCGATGGGATTACCATTTTTGTGTACTAATGGTACCCTTAATCCCTCCATAGGAAGAAGCTGATGAATTTCCTCAGCCAGCCTGCACTGAAGCTCACTCCAATCTCTTTCCAGTAAGGATTCATAAATTTCATTTTCATCCTGATTCTTAACTTCAAATCCTTCTGTATAAAATGGACATTTTCCTAATTTCATATCTGACAAAAACTTCATATTATATAAGTGACAGGCAAGAGCCCATATTCTCTCTTGAAATTCTCCTTTTCTTTTTCCCGACAACTGATAAGAGACCGGTATTTTTTCTGCATCAAAATGACCAAATGCAAGATGAAGATATTGATGTACTATTATATAAAACCACTCCTGTTCTGTTAAAAAAGCCTTATATTCCGGATTAAGGAGTATTCTTCCGTCACTTACCACTAAACAGGCATGTTGCTTATTTTTATTTCCTCCCTCCAACATTATCCGAATTCTGTTAATTTTCCCAAACAAATGATGTCGGTCAAACAAATGAATTGCTGCCTTAATTGTATCGTAATTTGTTAATTTCTCTTGCTTTTTCTCTTTCCTTCCCATGAACTACCCTTCTGCTTTTATCAGTCTTGGAATATCTCTGATAATTTCTACCATAAACCAATCCGGTAATCTATGATTGTTATCTTCCGAAATCACCATTTGAGCAATTTCAACATTTATAGATGCCAGATCCTTTATCAAGGCTTTTCCCCTGTGAGCCAAATAATTACTTTCTTTATTTATTTTCTGCTTATTTTGAGGCAAATCATGCCATAACTTTGCTCTAAATGACTGGGCTATAAAATATAGTACATCTCTATCCTTAGGATCTGCCGGCCATTTCTCCGTTCCTTTTATAATCTCTTGTAATAAATATTTGTTATTCGCCTGTTTACTAAAGGCCAAAAACTGTCCTGCATGGGTATGGGAAATACTTCCATAAACTAATACCCGCAACAGTTTTTCATCTAAATTATCCCCCCACTCTTTCATCGCATCACTGAGCATATGCCAGGAACGGGGTGTAGAATAGGGTTCCTCTGTTTTAGGCGGCTCTGAAAATAAATGATCCGGTCTTTGGGAAATATACTCCAGCACCATAGGATGTAAATTATTATCGTAGCCCCAAATAAGCCACTGATTCACCTCCGGTTTCATCTGTACATGAAACATTCTGTTAATTAAGGCAGATGACATTGTTTTTACAATCGCACCATCTACCATACGGTTTCCTGCTCCTATCACCACACTTCCCACCGGCAGATGATATTCACCAATACGTTTTTCATGTATCAAAGAATAAAAAGCCTTCTGTACATCCTGACTGCATGCATTAAGTTCATCCAGAAATAAAACATAGGGTTCTTTCCTGGCAATCATTTTAGGCGGTAAAAATTCCGATGTATTTCCTCTTATTTGGGGAATTCCTATAATATC
>JAFYWD010000161.1 GCA_017558205.1 Lachnospiraceae bacterium
TTCAGCTTTCCGTTTGCTTCCTTTCGTCCGCTTGCTTTTAAGCTTCCAGCTACTCAGCTTTCTGTTTCTTCCTTTCCTTCTCTTCCCGGTTCCGCCTTACAGCTGCTTCCCCGGTGCCCGTCTCCGCTCTCGCTTCCTCGGTTTCCCCTTTCTCTCCGACCTGATTTCTCATGCCTTCCTTCCAGGTTCCTGTACTCGGCTCTACTGTTCGTTTCTTTTCGCCCTTCCCTGATTCGCTCCCACAGCCGTTCCTCAGGTGCTTACCTTATGCTCTCGCTTTCGGTCTTTTCCCCTTCTTCTCCACTTTCTTTCGTCCGCTTCGCTTCCGGTTCTGACTACTCAGCCTCTGTTTCTTCCTTTCCTCTTTCTTCCCGTCTCCGCCTCACAGTGGCTTCTTCGGTGCTTCCCTTCCGCTTTCGCTTCTTTGGTTTTCCCCGTTCTTTCCGACCTAGTTTCCCGTGTCTTCTTCCCCGGTTCTTCGTACTTGGCTTTCTGCAATTCCTTTCTCCCTCGCTGTCTCGCCTCACAGTAGCTACCTCAGCGCCTTGGCCTTCTTCTTTTCAGCTTCCGGCCTCTTCCCCTTTGCTTTCGCTTTAGGTTCTGGTTACTTGGCTCTAGGATGTACACATTTGTATACTTCCTGTTCACTGCGTTCCCGTTGTTCCCGCAGCCAACTTTTGCATATTATCACGTAGTTTTTCTTTTGTCAACCACTTTTTTTATTTTCTTCTCTTAACTATCTGTTTTCACATTATCCATATATCTTTATTCCGTCTTTAAATATTTCTTCTGTTAATTCAATATTGTCCTTTAATTGTTCCATATTTAAGATATCTACTTTCTTATGAAGCGCAATTCTTATTTCTTCAATTAATCCATAAAATTTTAATCCTTTTACATTTGCAGAAATCAGTAAATCCACATCGCTCACAGGCGTTGCTTTTCTTTTTGCATGTTATTATGAAATTCAATTATTTTTCATTCGCTGTTTCTATTTACACAAAAATCCTCCATCAAATTGTTTATAATATTCTTGCACATCTTTCGGTGTAATACCACGCACATCCATTATTCTGCGTAGGTTAACACCAGTTTCTCGTTTGTTAATTAATGGAAACATATGCACCTTTCTTTCATAAGTTTAATTCTTCTCTCCCTCATTGGCTTCTTCCATTTCAATCTGTTCTTCACCAATGCCAGTCTCAAATCGTACTCTTAACACTGCCTGAGACCAATTCACTGAAACCCTTGCATGTTTCTCTTTTATTTTTGCTTCCTGGTCAAAGATTTCTAATAACTCCATCAAAACTTCTCTGGTCAGATAGCCCCCTCGCCAATGGAACAACAGAACTTTTCCCTTCTTAACTGCCTGCTTTGTTCTATTTCGAACTTCGTCCATGGTAGTCCAGGAGACTTTTTTCTCTTTATAATAAAAATGGTCATTATCACTACAAACCGGAACCTTCCATATAACCGGTTCATGATCTCTAAAAATCTGCTTATCAGACAGATTTACATAATCATATCTTACGATATCATCTCTGGAAAGTGTGTTATCGAAGGTCACATCCAGGTGATAATACTGACCACCTATTTTAATTACATTCCATGCATGTCTATATTTGATACCTTTATCTGGATTGGCTTCTGACAAAGCAATAATGCACCAGATGTTTAGTTCATCACACAGAATTTTTACTGCTTTAGCAATGCCCTCACATACAGCCACACCATTTCCCAAAGCTCCAATAATCTCATGGGAATAGGATTTTTTCAACTTATCATATTTTACATTTCCCACAATAAAATCATGGATAAAAAGCTCTTTCCCTTTTTCATCCAAGTCTGCTGCCTGACGGGCTAATTTTTTTACCCTCGCTTCCATGGCCTGGCGATGCTCTTTGATTTTATCCTTTGAAAAAAGATACTGCGGCACCATCTCCACTGCGGTAGAATCTTTATAGTATTTATAGGAAAAGGTTGTGGAATAAAAAATCAACGGACAATCCATACGAATCATAAAATAGATATCCGACAACTCTTTTGTAGAAAGCATAGGCACTGCAAAGGAATCCTGCAAATTCAATAGCCCTTCTTTGATTGCATAGTAGGTTTTCTGCTGTTCTTTATTTAATTGTTCATAATAATAATTCCCTGCTTTTGCCATGTTCTCACCTTTAATTAATTTTCTCCTAAAGTAACTTACTCTTCTTATAATTCTAACTTTAAAA
>JAFYWD010000162.1 GCA_017558205.1 Lachnospiraceae bacterium
ATGTAGCAGAAGCAAACGGCAGTAACGGACCTGTAGTTGTAGTAAAAGGAAAAGGCAATTACACAGGAACTCTGGAAATTCCTTTCACGATTACAAAGGTAAACTTATCAGATCTTGGCATCACAGTAAAGGCAGTAGCTTATAATGCAAAGAAAGCAGACAGCTATGCTTATCAGCCGGCAGTAAGCATTAAGGATGGCAGTAAAACCTTAAGCAGTAAAATAGACTATACCGTAGAGTATGAAAATAATACGCAGGCTGCCTATAAGGCTTACTATCTTGATAAGACAGAGGGAGCACCTCAGCCTGTAGTTAGGATTACTGCTAAGGATGGAAGCAACTATGTTACAACAGATTCTATTGTTATGGAGCTTCCTGTATACCGTATTAAGCTAACATCGAAAAATGTCTATGCTGTAATCTCAGAAACAAGCTATACCGGAGCACAGAGAACACCGGAAGTAGAGTTATATTATTCTGCAGATCATAAAGCTGTTAAAGATATCAAAGCCAAGGGCTTAACAAGTCAGGCAGAAATTGAAGCACTGGGCTTAGTGAAGCTGAACGCTTCTGATTATCAGGTAAGCTACGGAACAAACATCTTTGGAGGAGTAAATAAGGGAAGTCTGAAGATCGAGGGAAGAGGAGCCTTATACGGAGGAAGTGTAAGCCTGAAGTTTAACATTGGCTTAAGAGATTTAAATAATTAAATAAAAAAACAAAGTAACAGGAAGCTGAAAGTTATTCTGTTACACATGAAAAAATAAAAAAGAAAAAGTCTCGAAAATCGTTTTCATGGCGGTTTTCGGGGCTTTTTTTAGAATTAATTTTAACAGTTAAATTGAATAAAAATAAAAAAATAACAGTTTTTTTGTCAAATTAGAAAAAATATGTTATAATTTACTGCGATAAAGTGTTTTTGCAACTGTCAATGCAATTATCCGGCAACTATTAATAGGCTGAAGATATGCAAATGAGAAGACTTAGAGGGATAAGTATTATGGAAAAGAGGAAAAGACTAAAGAGTATCATTACTAACAAGATTATTAAAAAAACATTTATCAGAGTTTTGATTATTATGTTTGTGGGTATTTTTACGGTAAATATGGTAGAACAATACCTGTTTCAGAAGAATATGAATGAAATTCTTCAGACATACGGTATTTCTTTGGTGGAAGAGGGATCTATTTATACCAGGTCAATTCTTTTGGTAATAGGAGCAGCTTTATTTTGGACGGTGATCATCTGTATTATGATTAATAGAATGATTGCCAAGCCTATCAGTGAGCTGAATTATGCCATGCAGAATGTGGCAGAGTTTAAGCTGCAGAAAAGTGAGGATTTAGAAGGCTTCAATAAACGAAAGGATGAAATCGGCAGTCTTTATATTATTTTTGAATTAATGCGTAACAAATTATCTGAGGTAGTGAAGGGAATTGGAGGAACTACCAGGGAAATGCTGGATAAAGCCTCCTTTTTGGATAATACTGCTTCGGAGGTTAAAAATATTGGTCAGAACTTGAATGAAGCGGCCCGGGATATAAAAACCGGTGCTTTTAAGCAGGGACATCAGATCATGGAGGGAATGAACCAGGTGGATGGTCTCAGCGAGAAGATAGAAGTAATCAAGGAAAAAATGGGATATCTGAATGAAAAAACAGAAGAGGTAGACATCAGAAAAAATGAAGGTCTGGTAGCCCTGGAGGAAGTGGTAGTAAGCTCTCATAAAAACACAGAGTTGACAAGAAATGTAGAAGAAGTAATTCTTGGTGCCAATTTTCAGACAGAAAAAATTAAGGAAGCAAGTGCCCAGATTGATACCATTTCGTATCAAACGAATTTATTGGCATTAAATGCTTCCATCGAAGCAGCCAGAGCGGGAGAAGCGGGGAGAGGCTTCTCGGTAGTAGCAACACAGATTGGAACCCTGGCCGGTCAGACAAAAGAGCTGACAAGTGAAATTAATGAAATTATTAGCGGGCTTCTCAACCAGATGCAGCAGGCAGTGGAATTTATGGGTACTATGAAGGAAAGTGTAGAGGTTCAGAATCAAAATGTATCTAATGCCATGGAGAAATTTGAATTAATATCCGGTAATTTAAAGGATATGGAGAATGGTTATTTAGAGCTGAACAGATCTATGGTGGAAATTGAACACAATCGAGATATTCTGCTGGAAATTATGCCGGAGCTGTTAATGA
>JAFYWD010000163.1 GCA_017558205.1 Lachnospiraceae bacterium
CCAGCAAAAGTACCTGGAAGAAGAAAAGCAAGCTGTGAGACCCAAGGAAGTTAGCGAAAAGTACCTGGGAGAAGAAAAGCAAGCTGTGAGACCCAAGAGAAGCCAGCAAAAGTACCTGGAAGAAGAAAAGCAAGCTGTAAGACCCAAGGAAGTTAGCGACAAGTACCTGGGAGAAGAAAAGCAAGCTGTGAGACCCAAGGAAGATCAAGTAAAGCACATGATAAACAAAAAGCAAGCCTAATATGAGGAAGCATCATAATAAGGAAAATATAATTGTTTTGTCAGAACACTATTAAAATAAATATCAAATAAACAATAAATACAAAAAAGTGATAAAGTACCACAAGATAAATAAATTGACAGAAAATAATTTATAAATCCTTCAGAAAACTTTAGAAATATCTTGATTTGTATGTTGTCAGTGATATACTGATAGCTACAGGGGCAAATAACCTGAGTAACTCAGAAGGAGGAGAAATATGAAAAAATTATTAAAAAAACTCCAAAAAGACATTTCTCTTTTGTTGGTAGTAGCTTTATTATTTGGTTGCTTACCACAGAATGCAATGATGGCATCGGCGATGGAAGCCAAAGATGCAAATCAAAAGCAGGAAGAGATTGCGGAAGAGGAGAATTTACAGAAGGAGGAGGCAGGGGAAATTTCGGTACCCGGTATTCAATTACAGGCAGAGACTGATTATACGGTAACTGTATCCGGGAATTCGGAAATGTATACCTTTGATGGTGCCGCAACGGTATCAGCAGGTTCGGACTATTCCTTTACCGTAACAGCAAAGGAGGAGTATGCGGTTACAAAAGTAGAGGTAGCCGTAGGAGAAGCTGATCCTGAAGTACTGACAGCAGGAGAGGATGGCAAGACTTATACAGTTAATAAAGATCTGGTGACTACAAATCTTACCATTATCATTACTGCAACAGCTAATGAATCAGGCAGCGTATCCGGAAATGTGTCAGGCAATGGATCGGGAAGCGTATCCGGAAATGTGTCAGGCAATGAATCCGGAAGCGTATCCGGAAATGTGTCAGGCAATGGTTCGGGAAGTGTATCCGGAAATGTATCAGGAAATGAATCAGGTAGTGTATCCGGAAATGTATCAGGAAATGAATCCGGAAGTGTATCCGGTAATGAACCTACAGTATCAGAGAATACAGAGTACACGGTAACAAAACCGGTGGCAGCTGAAGGCTTTACTTTCCGGGGAGAAGAAAAGGTAAGTAAAGGACAGGACTATACCTTTAGTGTAAGCGGACAGGAAGGCTATACCATTTCCAAGGTAGAAATGAAAATTGGAGAAGGGGAAGCTCAACTTCTTACAGCAGAAGAAGATGGCACAACCTATATCATAGAGGCATCTAAGATTACCGGTGATTTTACTATTCTGGTAACAGTGGCAGAGATTCCAAGACCTGCAAAACAGCTGCAATTTATTGATAATGCAGAACATGCCACCTTTACCGTAGCAGAAGCAGCAGGTGTTTCTAAGGCGGAAAACAGTGAGACAACTTACAATATAGCGCAAGAGACTGAGTTTATCAGCTTTACCGTAACAATGACAGGAAATTATTATCCTAAGATTATTTTGAGAGATGGAGAGTTGCCCAATCCGCAGGCAGTAATAGGTGAAAATACTACCTCTTATACATACACCATAACTTATGGTGATTTAGTAGAAGGCAATAATCAAATTATCATTGAAGAAGAAGCTGATGGTACCAAGGTTAAGGTAAAGGTAGATAATTTTTCAGCAGTAGCCCTGTCTGCTGTGGCAGAAGGAAAATATATCTTTAATAACAGCAATGGTGATTATACTCTGACAGAGGATGGTGGTGCTGTTTATACCGTAATCGTACCGGAGGGAACTGAGGTTACCTTTATTGCCGGATTGAAAGAAAATTATCAGGGAAGATATGAGTTTAGCTCAGCGGCTACAACCGTAGACGGCAAGGTGAAAAATGAAAAAGTAAAGGCTACCGGTTTCAGCTTTACGGTAAAAGCCAAAGATCATACCGAAACCCTTATTAAGACCCAAGAAATTTATTGGTTAAATTTAAGTGTAAGTACCGAGGCAGGATTCAGATCCCTTGAAGCAGTAAAGAATGTGTATACAGTAGAAGCCGGAAAAACATACCTGGCAGAGGTATTCCGTGGTGAAGAACGAATGCCGCTGAAAAATGTGGTAGTTTCAAGTAAAAATGGTTCCACAGCAGGAATATCTGAAGCCATGGGAACTCCGGTAGAGGTTGGTTTTTATACCACGGCAAAGGCTGATGGCGGTAAGAAGCTAAAGGCTTCTATTGAAACTATGGAAGGGAAAAAGTTGGACTTCCAGTTTAATGTTTTGCCTGAATTAAAGGCTATTAAAATTAATGGCAAAGCGAATGCAGAAGTAAAACTTCCTATAAGAAGCACAGCAGAATACAGTCTGGCAATTGATCCTGCAAAAGCAGTCATTGACTGGGAACAGGTAATCATAGAAGGTGAAGTGACTGGAGAGGATGCTCCTTTCTTGGCTGAGCTTACGGAAGAAGGAAAGCTGCGTGTTTCTGTACTAACCACAGAGGCAGGCAAGACAGGAAAGTTGTTTTTAAAATATCCGGACGTGGAAAGTCCTGTAGCAACCTTATCGGTGACATCGACAGAGCCTTCCTGGACAACAAAGGCTCCCACCGTGAAGGTAGAAAGTACGGATGCTCATGGTGTTACCTTATCTCTTAAGACAGCCGGAGTTGCTCCTTATCAGTGGGGAGAATATTTTTATAAGGTAATTTTATCCCAGACCTACAGTATGAGTGGAAATACCACATACGGACCTGAAACTGTAAAGTATATTCCTTATGAAAATGCTACCGGACCGGTACAGATAGACATCTATAACAGATTTTATGACGGATATTATGATGACTACGGTAATTATTATGCAGAAGAAAGCTATGGTTCTTATTACAGTGAAAAGTATAAAATAGATGTACAGCTGATTCAGATTCAGCCCGGAAGAAATCTTGGTGGAGAAGGCAATGAGGAAAATAATGTTCTTTTATTTAAATCAAAGCTTACTACGAAGAAAAATGTAGCTATTAAACCTTACTACTTTGAAGATAAGCTGTCCGTGAAAAAGGCAACTACTACTCTTTATGTGGGACAGAAGGATGTAAAAATAGGAACGGCAGTATTTGGAAAGAAAACTACCCAGAAAGAAATTTGGGCATATCTTGGTTCCTATATTGAGTCTCCGGATTATGTTCAGGTGACTACAGATGAGGATGGAAATATTTATGCCAGCGTAAGTGAGAATGCCATTCCGGGAGATTATTATACAGTTAAGGTATTACCAAAAGCTCAAGAACAGACTTATGCAAAAGCGGTAGATATTAAGCTTAAGGTGGTTCCCAACATTACAGATATTCAGGTAAGTATTCCGGAAACCATTTATAAGCCTGTCAATAAGACGGCATCCTTTAAGGCACAGCTTGCCTATAATAATGGAAGTAATTACCAACCTAAAACAAAAAAAGTAGTTTGGAGTATTTATGATAATCCTAATGCAGCAGGTGATCCGGTAGACAGTAAGCTGATGACGGTGAAAAACGGACAGGTAACCATAGCCAAGAATTACATTTTAACAGGAAGAGATACTTATTACCTGTGTGCCAAGGCAGCAGATTATGCTGGGAATCCTGTAATGGGAATTGCTGAATTTACTATTACCAATAAGCCCATGGAAATGGGAGAGGCTGTAATTGTACGTCAAAACGGAAGTGAGTACCATAGGATAGCAGGAAGTGGAGATACCGTGGAGACACCGAAGCTGGAGCATGCAACCTTTGTTGTTTTGAAAAAGGGAGTAGAGAAAAAAGAGGTGTATTCAGCAGAGGATATTTTATCCTTTAAAGAATCAGAAGTAACCTATACCTCCAGCAACAGTTCTGCCCTTATTTTTATCGGTGGTGGACGGCTTTATCCCTTTAAGCTTGCTAAAAATATTAAGCTGACGGCAGCAGCCACTGACGGAAGCAAGACAAAGGCAGTCTTGGAAAAACTTACCTTAACCTACCAAAAGACAGAGGGAATGGGGTTAAACATTCGGAAGGCAAAATTTAGAGATGCAGGTATCCTGTATGGAGATGTGCTGTTATCAGGAACAGAGGCAGGAAAAACAGCAACGGTACAGGCAGAACACGATTTTCTATTTTGGGCGAGCGTAGTTGACAGTGAGAATAATGCTGTTAGTTATACCAATCATAAGCTGGTAGTTTCCGGTGGAAAAGTAATTAATCTTAATTCCGCGAATGGTGGTTACATGATAGTAGCAACCAAGCCGGAGGTTATTGTAAAAATTATTGACAAATCCGTAACACCTAATGTAACCAAGGAATATAAGCTTGTTAATACAGCTTATAAATCCGGAAAAACACCTATCGTAAAGACAAAAGATAAGCCGATGGCATATCAGACACAAACAAGGGTTACTTATGATGTGACCTTCCCTCAGGGTGTAAGCTATGATATGGTTTCCGTAACGGTAGATCGTAATCAGATGATGAAAAACTCCAATGATATGAGACACCTCTACCTGCAGGCTGCAGGGATGAAGAGCGGAACCATTGGAGTGCCTATGAGTATTAGTGATAATCAGATTACACTTAATTTTGATACTCCATGGAATGAGGGACAGTCTTCTTGGTATCCTATTATGGAGGGTAGTTATAAGCTGAACTTTGTATTTGGTAATCGTAATGAAGCAGGAGAATTTGTGGCAGAAAGTAAGCCTGTTGCTGTTACCTTAAAAGTAGGAAAGCCAACCTATACAACAAATAAAAATACACAGGCAAAGCTTACTGCCAACTATAACGTGAAATTTAAAGAGACAAATGAATTTATGTTAACCTTGACGGAAAAAAACCATAAGATCCTGGAGGTTGGCTCCCTGCTTAGTGCTAATGTGAAAGGAAAATCTAATTATTTTACATCCAATTTCCAGTTAGCCTATGATTATGATGAAAGTGGTGTTATGCACCAAGCAACCCCCGGAAAGATAGTACTTCTTTCACCTTATAGTAGTGTGCCGAAAACAAAATATACCGGCTATGTGTCCTATGTAAGATGCCAGGCACCCAATGGTAATGAATACTATCTGTTTGATGTACCGATTACCGTAACTATACAGGATAGCCCGGCACCTACCATTACTACAGAAAATATTACCTTTTCTGCCGGTAATTATGGGGCTAAATCATTAAAATTCAAACGTGATCAAAAAGAGATTGCAATTGAGTACTATTATGCAGCGGATGATAACTTTAATATTGAAATGAATTATGATCAATATGGTACTCTTATGATTATGCCCAAAGATACGACTGGTATTAAACCCGGTACTTATGATGTAACTGTTTGGGTAACAGATGCTGATACTGCTGCAGGACTTTTATATGACAGTAATAAGGACAAAATCGGAAGTAAAGTAACCTTTAAGGTAACGGTAGAATAGCCATAATAAGAAGCTGAAGACTGAACTGTTAGGAATAATGGTAACAGGAAGCGGAATGATAGATGGTTATAAATGAGAAAAAATCGGCAGCAAAGCACCTTTTAGACAAGGTGCTTTGTGCTATATATAGGGATAGGAGGAAGTGTATATGAAAAACAAAAGAAGCAGATACTTCTTTAAAAGAATACTCTCTCTTTTGTTAATTACAGCCATGCTGGCAGGAAATCTGCCAATAACAGGCAGGTCTGTTTATGCAATGGAAGAAGAGGGGCAGCAACTCTTAGATGAGATAATTTCCGATAACGAAGGAGAGGCTGTTTCAGATAATGGAGAAGTAGCAGTTTCCGATAACGAAGGAGAGGCTGTTTCAGATAATGGAGAAGTAGCAGTTTCTGATGACGAAGGAGAGACTGTTTCTGATAACGAAGGCGAAACAGTTTCTGATAACGAAGGAGAAACAGTTTCCAATAACGGAGATGAAAACCGGGATCCTCAAGAAGAAAGATTTACGGTTTATCCTGAGGGCGATATTCTTTCAGTTCAAAGCGACAGTGAACAAGCTACGCAAGAGGAGAAGATATTGAGTACTGACCAATATCAAGGGACGATCTTTGAGATGCAAAACGGCGGAAAAGGTCTTTCAGTATTAGAAAGTGATGTTCTGTCAGCAGGGCTTTCCTTTGATGACGAAACGATTCTTTCTTTGTTAAAACAGCAGGAAGAAAAGAAGGAAAAGTTTGAAGCTATAGAACTTATTTACGAGAATAAAAATCCTGACAAAATTACCAAAGAATTATGGAATCAGATGGCAGGTATGCTGGAGGGAGAGGAACAGGTCATTTTCCTGGGAGGAAAGGATCCGGAAAAAAAGGTAAACCTTCAATGGATCTTTATTCAGCCCACGGCGACAGAACAGGATTTGAATCTTAAGGCTACAGCAGTTTGCGGAACAGAAGGTGAGGGAATTTCCTTTCGTCTGGAAAATACAGATTTTGCAGCTGCAAGAGCAGATTTTCTTTTGATGGCACACTCCACAGATGCTGAAGGATATGAGAACTTTACTAAAGCACTGGGAGAAGAAAACTGTGCTCAGATTACAGATAGTAATGGACAGCTTTCTCTCTATTTGGAAGCTGAGATTGAACGTTGGGAGCGTGAAGGAGAAAATTACTGCAGGATTCGTGTTTGTAATATACAGAATACTCCGGCAGGAGAAAGCTTTACGGTAAAAAGTACTCCTTACCGCGGACAAATATGGGTAGATGAGTACAGTAGAAGAAGTAATCTGGAGCTACTGCCCCAAATGGTGGGAAAAGAAGCCTTTACTTTGGAAGAATTAACAGAGCTTATGAGCTACTATACTTCCGAAAGATTTGATGAAATTTATCTGGAATATCCGATCACGGACCATCAGCTGAAGAAGGATGAGATTAATCTGTTGTCCGGTTATCTTAAGGAAAATCAGGAGAATGGTGAGAAGTTTGTTAAGATTGGTTTCTATGAGCAAAACCGGGAAACCGGGGAAACCATGGCTGTAGAGGAGTGGCGGATTGTCAATCCAAACAGACGGGCTGCATTAACGGCAAATCAGCCGGTTTCCTTTACGGTAACTTCTGAAAATAATGTAATCAAAGCACAATTACTAAAGCCTGAGGTGGCAGCAGAGCGCGTAGAGGCCTGGTATCTTCAGCCCAAAGACAGTGCTCAGGCAGAGAAATTAAGGGATACCTTTGGAGAACATAATTTTGCCCTTCATTTTCTGAATAATGAGGGACAGGCTGTGGGAGAAGGAAGATTTCAGACTACTGATGATCCTTACAAGGATGTGATAGAGCTTTATGATATTTCAGGAATTACCTCCGGTGAAAGCGTTACTCTTCAGAAAAAATACGGTTGGGAATTTACGGAAAACTGGGGACAGGGAGATAGAAATCACTTATCCTTCTCGTCCATGGATATCGGAAAAAATACCTTTGACCGGGGTGATTTGGAAAAATATCTTAATTACTATGTAAAAACAGGAAAGAAATTTGACTCTATTTATATAGAGCAAAGAAATGTTTCCGGTAAAAATATGATCAAGAAGGATGATATTAATTTCTTAAGATCAATATTAGCAGAAGCTAATGGTGATCACAGGACAGAAATTGTATACACCTTCTGCAGTTGCCTCGATGAGGAAGAGAAAGGACATATTACTAATGATATTAACTGGATACTGTCTAATCCCGGAGAAGCTGCAGCAGATTTAGATGCCGATATTTCTTTCGTTAAGGCAGCCGGCATCGGACTCAAGGTAAAATTTAATAAAGCTCCTTATCAGGGAGAGGAATTAGCAGTACAAATCAGGTCCAATGAAAATACAAGTATGGCTGGAGATATGCAGGAAGCCTTAGGCGAAGCACCTGATAGCCCGGAACATGAGCCGGTGATTATTGTATTGGAAAAATCCACTATCCTTCATCCGAATTTTCAGAGAAATTACTGGAAAGAAAAAGAAGGAGAGGGAGAAGCTGCCCCCACAGTTACCTGTCTTCATTTTGGAAATCTGAAGGATTATACAGCAGGTACAGAGTATCTTTTGGCACCACTGCATATCAGAGGCGGAGAGGATAAATATCAGGAAAGATTTTTCCTGGGTGCTGCTGAACATAACCAAAAGCTTTTACAGGAAGAGCTGAAAGATATTACATCAAAGATTACCTGGCAGTCCTACACGCCGGAAACTCTGATGATTACTAAAGGGGTAGCTGAAGCAGTCAACCAGGGTGAGGCCTACTACAGTGCTTCTTATACCATAGGAAAGACAAATTACCTGAAGGTATTTCGTAATCAGGTAGAAGTAGAGCTGCAGGACTGGATGCCGGAGACGAGACAAATTGAGCTGGAGCTTTACCGCGATGGAGAGGATATTAGGGGACAAAGCAAATATCTGCAGATTTTCTTCTATCCTACCTTTGCCAATATGGACCAGAGAGAGCTGACCTGGGAAATTATTCAGGGACAAGAGGTTATCGAACTGGTAAAAGAAAGAGTAGAGTACTATGACGAACAAGGTCAGATGACCATAGCAGAGAAAGAAAGTGGTGAGATTCGAGCCAAGGCAGCAGGAGAAGCAACCATTAAAATCACTCTTCCTGACTACATTCCTTTTGAAAAACAGAATAAAGAGGGCTATAGCGAAGACGGAAGAAGTGTGATCTGTACGGTAAAAGTATGGAATCCTTTGGAAATTCCGGAGGAAGACTGGCCACAGGAATGTATTGCAGTTACTAATTTTGATACTGCCTTAAAGAATGTTGCAATACCTCAGAGAGATGGAGCAAGAGGAACCTTTGAATGGCTGGAGCCGGAGACCTCTCTTTCCGATTATTTTGATTTAAGAGGTCATTCTTTTCCTGCAATATATACTCCAAATGATGGAAGCGGAAGAAAGATAGAAACAAGTCTTTATGTAAGATTTGTTTCTATACGCGGTATCGGAATTGGCCTGTACCGTCAGATGACGGTGGAGGGAGAAAACCAAGAGGACTTTATTTTCCAGCCCGGTGATAAGGGAATGATGGATGGAGATGAAATTGTTCTGGGCTATCTTTACAAGGTCTTCAACGGAAATAATCAATACTTACAAAAATATAAGGACAGGTTGGAAGTAAGCTGGTCCACAAAACCGGCAGGTATCGGAACCATCGAACAGGTGGGAGACCAGCTACGATTCAAATATACTGCCAAGAAGCAGGAGGCAGGTATCAAACAGATTACAGTAACCTTAACTAATAAGGATACCGGAAAGGTTATTGGAAAGGATACCATTAAGCTGACAGTTATGAAGGAAACAGTAGCCGGCTTATGGAATCTTTTTGGAGACAATGGCGGTCCCAGTGGCGAGAATGTTTTATGGAATGTTACCCACCGGCCGGAGAACGGAGAAATAGGAGAAAAGGGTATTTTAACTCTTCGATTACCTAAGAATGAATATTATAAGCTGACACTGAAGACTTTAGATCCCAAGGTATGGAAGCTGGGTAAGGTTACGGTAGATGAGAGTACTGAGCCGGGTTATGTTTTGACCAAGGCTGAGTATGAAATTAAAGGCTATGGAATCTGTCGTCTGTCCATTACTGCAGCAGATGAAATTAAGAATAAAGCAGTATTAGAGGTAAGAAATATTGTAAATAACAATATGGAGGTTTCTAATCAAAGTCTTAAGATTAATAAAAACCATTGGGAAAAAGCAGCCGGTTTTACCCTGTATCCTGCACCGGGAACGAAAACAAAAAAAGAGGCTGTTGCATTGGAAGGCAATTTTAGTAATGATTTTGAAATCCGGGTACTGAGTGAGGAGGAAAATCATATTTTTGATCCTTGCCTGGTACAGGTAGTGTTAAAAAATAATAACCTGAAAAAGGGAAGCTATCAGCTGACCTTAAAGGTACCTGTTTACGCGGATGGTAATGAAGGGGAAGAATTATTACTGACCTCCAAAATCTCATTAACTGTTACACTTACGGAGGAATTACCTAAGGTAACCATCAAACAGGAGAAAAAGGTAAATACCTTCTATCAGGGAGAGTTAGGTTACGGCAGCTTACGTATTGAGGCAGCAGACCAAATAACCTCTGTACAGTTAAAGGATCAGGGAAACAATATTACAGATTATACCATTCTTGAAAAAGAGGGAAGCTATCTGTTGTATCCTCGTGACTATAGCAAGACTGCAGGAAAGAAGGCAGAAATCCGGGTATTTTTTGAAGGTTATTCAGAGCCGGTAAGAAAGAAGCTGACAATAGCAACGGAACACAAGGCTCCTGCTTTGGAATTTGAAAGGAGTAAGGTGAACTTTTATCCTGCCATTGGCGCAACAGAGACTTACTTAACCATTAGGGATAAGAAAACTAAGGAATCTATTTCCCTAAATGAATATACGGTGATGAATGGCAAAGCAGTTTTGGCACAATTACCTGCAAGTGGTATGGGAATGGATCAAAATATCAGCCTGAAAAACAGCTATAGCCTGAGAGCAGGAGAGGATGGAGTTTCTGTTACTCTGCTTTTGGGACAAAAGGCTTCTGATAAGCTGGAGTTACTGGTGAAACAACAGGGCTGGGCAGAGGCTGTTAAGGTAAGTACAAAGCTTAACACCATTACAACGGAGCCTAAGCTGGTAGCTGATCATAAGAAGCTGACTCTGAATACTCATAAGGATATTTTCCGAAATCAGGTGGCAAGTACTGTGATAAGGCTGGACGGAAGCAATCTTCCTACCGATAATATGGAGGTATTTTTTACCGGTCAGGATGCAAAAGCAAGAGAAATTTTAAATAACAGCATTCGATTGGAATACTGGTATCACAGTGGAGAAATTGTTGCAAGATTTAATGAGCTTCAGGCATCTAACCTTCCCAAGGATGGAACCTATAAATTCAAAGCTACGGTGAAGCTTCATGAATATAATAAACAACTGTCAACAGACTTTACTCTTACTTTGAAGGCAAAGGCTCCGGAAAAATGTATTACGGTATCGAAAAAGGGAAGTATTGACTTATTAGACAGATCCCGGGCGATTGTCATTACTCCTAAGGTATCAGGAATGTCAGGACGGCCTGTGCACGGAGAACTGACAGGAAGAGATAAGGATATGTTCTGTACAGAGTGGGACGGAACCTCTCTATTAGTATTTCCTAACGAATGGGTTCAATTTTCCAATAAGGTAACCTATCAGGTGACTCCTACCTTTGAGGTAGCAGATGATAAGATCGGTGGTTACCGTGTAGCAGCGAAGACTGAGAAAATTAAGGTCAAACAGGGAAAAGCCTCCGTATCGGTACAGTCGGAAGGAAATGTACTATTCGATGACAGAAACAGCAGACTGGAACTGGATTTTACAGCCCTTTTGAATAATAAAACACCATTGGAAATCAGGGATATTACCTTAGTAAATTACACGGAAGATTTGTGGATTGAATATGCGAAAAATGATAACGATGCCATTGAGGGAAGCGTAGCCCTTTACAGAGGCGGAGTGAACCAGATAGTACAAAAAGGTAAGAAGTGGAACTTGAAATTTGAAATTACCTTAAAGGACCAGGCAGGAAACAGTAAGAATATCCTGGTAACCTATCCTGTGATTGTAAAATAGAATAGAACAGCTTTTATTTGGATGTTTTGGCTGTAAAGAAGTATAATACATCCACTTTACGTTTCTTTTTTACAGATTATTCTATGAAAATTATGGTGATTGGTTTTGATTGTGATCTTGCCGGATAAATTAAGAAATAAGCTCCAATTTTAATAACTAATTTTGGAGCAACTAGTTAAAAAATTCATATAAGCTCCAAAAAGCATTATAAAATATCTTATTAAAAAAGAATTTGATGCTTTTTTGGAGCTTGTTTCTTATTTAATTGTAGATGGCTCCAATAGTTATATAAAATGATAATATAGTCTGGGGGAATATAAAAGATCATATGTTTATCTGATTTACAAATGAAATAAAACGAAATTACATTTAATAATTCTATGATATGTGTTATAATTCATATAGGGTGCTATCCAGACGGAAGCGGTTCACCTTTTGCCGGAGCTTTTTGTTTCGAGAACTTCCAGTACCACGGGAGTGATACGAATGGAAAATCTGAAGAAAGGTACATATTTTGGTGAAAGACTTTCTTTCCCTGGCAAAACTCATGCTGGACAGTATTTCGATACTGCTCAAGGCATGGGAATTGTCTCAGAAAAAGAAAAAATGACATCAAAAAAGCAACCGCACACTCCCAATGTTGATGGTTGCTTTTTGATTAAGTAACTTTAAACTAAGGCGAACCGTTTCTTGGTAGCACCTTTATGAATATATTGTAAGATATTTTTTTTATATTTACAAGAGGGACTTTGAATCCGGAGGGATGCCGGTAGCAGGAAACCGGGCAACAGTTCAGCCAAGTAACAGTTCAGCCGAAGGCTGAACTGTTACGTACAATTGAAAATATCCCACCAAAGTGCTATTATATAAAAACAATATAGTGACAGACAAAGAAGGAGGGAAGAGAAGGTAACAGGAAGCCGAAGGCTGAACTGTTACCAGAGAAGGAAAATTTCATAGGGAACAAGGAGAAGAAGCAAATTAACAGGGAGGTTAATACAAAGTGAAACAAAGGAGAAAGTCTTTTAAGAAATGGCTAGCAGCCGTGATGGCAGCAAGCCTTATTCTTCCGCTGTTTCCGGCAGACATACCGGGAATCATAGGAGAAAAGGTAAGAGCAGAGGAAACAGAGGTGGCACAGGTGGCCTCAGAGGAGGAAACTGTCTATATTAATTCTTACGGAGGAACTAAACGCTCCAGGGATTTTAATGACAGATGGAAATTTTATGATGGAGATGCGGGAAATGATGCCAAGAATGTAGATTTTAACGATGCATCCTGGACATCTGTGACTCTTCCTCATGATTACAGTATAGAAAGAGATTATACCAATGCAGGAGAAGCAGAAAGTGCCTACCTTTTAGGTGGCGTAGGCTGGTATAGAAAAAATTTCCGTGTAGATGAAAGCTGGAGAGGGAAAAGAGTTACCATTGAATTTGATGGTGTCTATATGGATTCTACCGTATATCTGAATGGACAGCAGCTGGGAGGACATCCCTATGGTTATACCCCCTTTTCTTTTGAGCTGCCACAGGATGTACTGAAATTTGGCGCAGAGGATAATGTAATCGCAGTAAAGGTGAATCATGTTACTCCCTCCAGCAGATGGTATTCCGGAAGTGGTATTTACCGTGATGTAAGACTGACGGTAACAGACAGAGTACATATTGACCGCTATGGGATTGTGGTTACTACTCCCAATCTTGAAAGCAGTCAGGGAGCAGATGGAACGGTACAGATTAAAACCACTATTAAAAATGATGGTGACAGCAGCACAAGCGATGTAACCGTATCCCATAGTATTAGGAAAAAGGGAACAGAAGAAATATTGGGAAGCAGGGAATACAGTATTTCCAATATCACTAACGGAAGCGGAGATACGCAGACCGTAGATATTAAGATTGAAAACCCTGAGCTTTGGAATTCCTGGGATAAAGGAACACCCAATCTTTATGTTCTTCATACGCAAGTAAAAAAAGGGGATGTTATCCTGGATCAGTATGATACCACCTTTGGCTTTCGTTATTTTAAATTTGAACGTGATACAGGATTTTATTTAAACGGACAAAACATGAAGCTGAAGGGCGTGTGTATGCACCATGACCAGGGAGCCTTGGGGGCAGAGGCCTGGGAAGCGGCTATCCGAAGACAGGTTAGGATTCTGAAGGAGATGGGATGTAATTCTATTCGTGTTACCCATAACCCGGCAGCAGAAATCCTGCTTACTATCTGTGATGAAGAGGGGATGCTTGTCATAGACGAGGCCTTTGATGGCTGGGATCGTGCTAAAAATGATAATACCAATGACTACGCCCGCTTCTTTAATGAAACTATAAAGGCTGAAAATCAGATTCTGGGAAAAGAAGACAATATGTCCTGGGGAGAATATGATTTGAAAACCATGGTATTAAGAGGGATTAATTCTCCTTCCGTAATCATGTGGTCCTTAGGAAATGAAATTGTGGAAGGTGCCAGCAACTATGGCCATTACGGTACCAAAGTATTGGATTTAATTGGCTGGGTACAGGAAGTAGATAATTCCCGTAAAATCACCATTGGAGATAATAAATTAAAAGAAAACTGGAATTTAGAGCCTGCACAGAAAATTCATGAAGCAGGAGGAATTATCGGCTTTAACTATGCCGTATGGCAGGGCTACCATAATAATGGTCAGCTTCACAATATGATGCAGCATGACAGTAAAAACTGGACAGTTTATGCTTCCGAAACCTCCTCTGCCATTAATTCCCGAGGAGTGTATCATTTCCTGGGAAATGGAGGAGATGGAGCAACCTCAGACAGATTGCTCAGTGCTTACGATAACAGCAGGGTTGGCTGGGGATCGCTGGCCAGCGAATCCTGGTGGGAGGTGATCCGCTTTGATGCTAATGCAGGGGAGTATATCTGGACAGGCTTTGACTATTTGGGAGAGCCTACACCCTGGAATGGTACAAGACAGGGATATTCTTCTGTATCCGGCTTAACCTCTTTTACCAATGCTCCCAAGTCTTCCTATTTTGGAATTATTGATACGGCAGGATTTCCCAAGGACTCCTATTATCTGTACCGAAGTCTTTGGATGGAAAAAGATACTACTCTTCATGTATTACCAACCTGGGATGTAGAAGATCTTCCGGGTAACGGAAATCCGGGAAATGTAAAGGTGGTAGTTTACAGTAATGCACCGGAGGTAAGGCTTTACTTAAATGATGAGCATGTGGAAACACAAAAAATGGTATCCCAAAAATCAGTTAGTGGCTGGAGTAATACCAGGGACGGATTATATGAGTATCAGACAGTAAATGGTCAGAATAATCACACCTCGTTATACTATACCTTCCAGGTTCCTTACCAAAGAGGAACCTTAAAGGCGGTGGCTTATGATAAAGAAGGCAGTGAGATTAAGGAAACCGTAGGTCGAAGCAGTGTGACAACGACTAAGGGAGAAAGCAAGCTTGCCATGTCTGTGGACAGAAAAGAAATTACCGCAGATGGAAAAGACCTTTCCTATATAACCATTGATGTTCAGGACGAGGATGGATTATTTGTAAACGCTGCTGATCCTACGATTACACTATCAATTACCGGACCGGGAAAAATTGTAGGTGTGGATAACGGACTTCAGACAGACCATACCCGTTATCAGTCCTTGACAAGAAAGGCCAATAAAGGAAAGCTTTTAGCCATTGTACAGTCTACGGAAAGTGAAGGAACCATTACCGTAGCTGCCGAAGCGGAGGGACTGACAGGCACCAGTGTGCAGCTTACAACAAAAGCAGTAACAGAGGAAAGCGCGGAGGGAAGCAAATACCCCGTCAGCTTAAAATTCTCAAAAATTTATTATGTTTTAAAAGGAAATACTCCTAAATTACCAACAGAAATAAAGGTAAATTATTCTGATGGCAGTGTGGAAACCAAAGAAGTAGTATGGAGTAATCAGAGCAGCATCGATGTGAATACCGTAGCTACTTACGAAGTTTCAGGGGCAGTGGATGGAAATATACCTGTTACCATTTATGTAACTATTTTAGATGAAGTTGCAGCTTTGATGAATTATTCCACCTTTTTACGTGCAGGAGAAAATCTGACCCTGCCGGAAAGCCGTCCGGCAGTAATGAAGGATGGAGAAATTCTTCCTGCCTACTTTAAAGTAATCTGGGATACAGAGGGAAAAGATTTTTCAACACCCGGTATGTATGAGGTTCAGGGTGAAGCTGATGTATTTGGTGAAAAATTCTATCCTACAGCCAGTATCAGAGTTTCTGCCGGTAATGTATTACCCGGACCCAACGTGGCAGGTGCAGTATCAGAAGTAACCTCTAATATTCAGGAAAATCTGGCAGAGGTTAATGATGG
>JAFYWD010000164.1 GCA_017558205.1 Lachnospiraceae bacterium
AAAAAATGATGGTCTGGTAGCCTTGGAGGAAGTGGTATCAAGCTCTCATAAAAATACCGATCTGACAAAAAATGTAGAAGAAGTAATTCTTGGTGCCAATTTTCAGACAGAAAAGATTAAAGAAGCCAGTGCCCAGATTGATACAATTTCTTATCAGACTAATCTGCTGGCCTTAAATGCTTCCATTGAAGCAGCAAGAGCGGGAGAAGCAGGAAGAGGCTTCTCGGTAGTAGCAACACAGATCGGAACTCTGGCCGGTCAGACAAAAGAGCTGACAAGTGAAATTAACGAAATTATTAGTGGGCTTTTGAACCAAATGCAGAAGGCAGTGGAATTTATGGGTACCATGAAGGAAAGTGTAGAGGTTCAAAATCAAAACGTATCCAATGCCATGGAGAAATTTGAATTAATATCCGGTAATTTAAAGGATATGGAGAATGGTTATTTAGAGCTGAACAGATCTATGGTGGAAATTGAACACAATCGAGATATTCTGCTGGAAATTATGCCGGAGCTGTTAATGATATCAGAAGAGCATTCATCAGATGTGGAAGAAATGATGTCTCTCTTTGAGAAGGAAGAGAAAATTAGAAAGAAGGTAGCTGAATCAGCCAATGAAATTAAAGATTTTTCTACCAGACTCGATCAGGGAATCTGTGTCTTTGAGGTTTAAATCCCGGATAACAATTGACAAATCAAGTCTTTTAGGGTATTTTAATAGGAAAGCAATGACGAAGACAGTACTATTTTTCCTAAAGGCAAAGCGAGCCGGAGATGGTGAAAGTCCGGACCGAGTACGAATTATAGGAAGATCACTTCTGAGCTGCCAGCTGAAATTACAGTAGGTGAGGCCGGATCTTCTCCGTTAACGGAAGAATGTATAACTTTTTTCTTAGCGTTTTGTTATTTATTATTGAAAGAAGAAAAAAGCGTACGATGTAACAGGTGGTATAACGGGAATATAACCTCGTCCTTTTACAGGACGGGGTTTTTTTGTGCAGAAGTTACTAATCATACTAATCATATAGAAAGGAAGCAGTCATGTACCAAAAAGTAGATACGAATCTGAATTTTGTAGACAGAGAAAAAGAAACTCTGAAATTCTGGCAGGAAAATGATATTTTCAAAAAAAGTATGGAAAACCGCAAAGAGGGAGAAACCTATACCTTTTATGACGGACCTCCTACAGCAAACGGTAAGCCGCATATCGGTCACGTGTTAACACGTGTAATTAAGGATATGATTCCCAGATACCGTACCATGAAGGGATATATGGTTCCCAGAAAGGCAGGCTGGGATACCCATGGTCTTCCTGTAGAGCTGGAAGTAGAAAAATTATTAGGTCTGGACGGAAAAGAACAGATTGAAGAATACGGACTGGATCCCTTTATTTCCAAATGTAAGGAAAGTGTATGGAAATATAAGGGAATGTGGGAGGATTTCTCCGGTACCGTAGGTTTTTGGGCTGATATGGATGATCCTTATGTTACCTATCATGATGACTTTATTGAATCTGAATGGTGGGCATTAAAACAGATTTGGGATAAAGGCTTACTATATAAAGGCTTTAAAATTGTACCCTATTGTCCCCGTTGCGGAACCCCTCTTTCTTCTCATGAGGTAGCTCAGGGATATAAGGAAGTAAAGGAACGTTCTGCAGTAGTTCGTTTTAAGGTAGTGGGAGAAGATGCTCATTTTCTGGCATGGACCACTACACCGTGGACACTTCCTTCTAACGTAGCACTTTGTGTAAATCCGGAGGAAGCCTATGTTAAGGTAAAGGCAGCAGACGGATTTACTTACTATATGGCACAGGCATTACTGGATAAAGTTCTCGGAAGTCTGGGAAATGAAGAAGAGGGCAAAAAAGCTTATGAGATCCTGGAAACCTATCAAGGGAAGGATTTAGAATATAAAGAATATGAGCCGTTATTTATCTGGGCAAAAAATGTGGCAGATAAGCAGAATAAAAAAGGCTTTTTTGTAACCTGCGATTCTTACGTTACCATGACAGATGGTACAGGTATTGTTCATATTGCACCTGCCTTTGGTGAAGATGATGCCCAGGTGGGAAGAAAATATGACTTGCCCTTTGTACAGTTTGTAGACGGCAAGGGTGAGATGACAGAGGAAACTGCGTATGCAGGTAAATTTGTAAAGGATGCAGATAAGGATATTCTGGTAGACCTGGATAAGGAGAACAAATTATTTGATGCTCCTAAGTTTGAGCATGATTATCCCTTCTGCTGGAGATGTGATACTCCCCTGATTTACTATGCCCGTGAATCCTGGTTCATTAAAATGACGGCAGTAAAAGAGGATCTGATCCGTAATAATAACACCATCAACTGGATTCCGGAATCTATCGGAAAAGGTCGTTTCGGAGACTGGCTGGAAAATATTCAGGATTGGGGAATTTCACGTAACCGTTACTGGGGAACTCCTTTAAATGTATGGGAGTGTCAGGACTGCGGACATCAGGAAGCTATCGGAAGCAGAGAGGAGCTGGAAAAATTAAGCGGTAACCCTGCTGCTAAGACGGTAGAGCTTCACAGACCTTACATTGATGAAATTATTTGTAAGTGTCCCAAATGTGAAAAAGAAATGAAACGTGTACCTGAGGTAATTGACTGCTGGTTTGATTCGGGAGCCATGCCTTTTGCGCAGCATCATTATCCTTTTGAAAATAAAGAATTATTTGAAAAGCAGTTCCCTGCACAGTTTATTTCCGAAGCAGTGGATCAGACAAGAGGATGGTTCTACTCTTTATTGGCAGAATCCACCTTATTGTTTAATAAAGCACCTTACGAAAATGTTATCGTACTAGGTCATGTACAGGATGAAAACGG
>JAFYWD010000165.1 GCA_017558205.1 Lachnospiraceae bacterium
AAGCTTTTCAGAGAAGATGCTGTAGAATATAAGGCAAAGGCAGATGCTGTAAGCCAGGCGGAAATTTACAGAGAAGATTATGCTATTTCCGTATGTAAGAGTCAGGGACTGGAAAGTCCAACTATTGTAGGAGCACAGGCGGCCAATGAGCTACTGAATATTATCGGTATTAAGGCCAGCTTTGTTCTGACAGAATATCAGGGTACCATCTATTTTAGTGCCAGATCCATTGATGAAGTAAATGTACAGCTTATTATGGAGAAGATGGGTGGTGGAGGACATATGACCATTGCCGGCTGTCAGTTTACGGGCATTACCATTGAAGAAGGAATCAACAAACTGAAGGAATGTCTTGACCTTATGCTGAAAGAAGGAGAATTATAAAAGAAAGGAATCAGTTATTATGAAAATTATTTTATTACAGGATGTAAAGACACTTGGAAAAAAAGGAGATATTATTGAGGCCAATGACGGATATGCCAGAAATTATATTTTGCCTAAAAAAATTGGAGTAGAAGCAAATTCTAAAAATCTTAATGATTTAAAGCTTCAGAAATCCAATGAAGTTAAGGTTGCCCAGGAACAGCTGGAGGCAGCTCAGAATTTTGCTAAAGAATTAGAAGAAAAAGAAATTGTTGTAAAAATGAAGGTCGGTGAAGGGGGAAAGTCCTTTGGAAGTATATCTACCAAGGAAATAGCAGCAGCTTTTAAAGAGCAGTGTGGAGTAACCATTGATAAGAAAAAAATCCAGCTGGAGGAGCCTATCCGCAGCTTTGGAGTATATAAGGTAAATATTAAGCTTCATGTTAAAGTAACCGGCGTTCTGACTGTTAAGGTACAGGAAGCATAAATATGCTGAAAGGAAAGTCTTATGGCTACAATGGAAGAAGCTATCATTAAACGAGTATTACCTCATAGTGTTGAGGCTGAGCAATCGGTAATCGGTTCTATGCTGATAGACAGTGAAGCTATTGTAGTGGCATCAGAGCTGATTACAGGAGAGGACTTTTATAACAAGCAGCTGGGTGTGGTATTTGAAGCAATGATCGAGCTGCATGATAAGGGAAAGCCGGTAGATTTAATTACTCTGCAGGATAAGTTAAAGGAAAAGGATGTACCGGCAGAGGTCAGCAGTTTAGAATTTATCAGAGATATTATTACAGCAGTACCTACTTCTGCCAATGTTAAATATTATGCTAATATTGTGGCAGAAAAATCCATTCTGAGAAAGATGATCCGTCTCAATGAGGAAATAGAAAATCTCTGCTACAGTGGGAAAGAAAGTATGGAATTTATCCTGGAGGATGCAGAAAAAAGAATTTTTGATCTGGTGCAAAAAAGAAATTCAGGAGAGTTTGTTCCTATTCGACAAATTGTAATGAATGCTTTAGATAAAATAGAAGCAGCTTCAAAAAATACAGGAAGGGTAACCGGGATTGCAACAGGATTTCTGGATCTGGATTTTAAAACCTCAGGTATGCAGCCGGCAGACCTTGTTTTGATTGCTGCCCGTCCTTCCATGGGAAAAACAGCCTTTGTATTAAATATTGCTCAGCATGTAGCCTTCAGGCTGAATCAGACAGTAGCAATTTTTAGTCTGGAAATGTCCAAGGAGCAGCTGGTAAACCGTATGTTTTCCTTGGAATCTAATGTAGATGCCCAGAATTTAAGAAACGGTAATTTGAGTGATCTTGAATGGGAGAAGCTGATTGAAAGTGCGGGAGTAATCGGACGCAGTAATCTGATTATTGATGATACTCCGGGAATCAGTATTTCGGAGCTTAGAAGTAAATGTCGTAAATATAAAATGGAGCATGATCTGAAGATGATTATTATTGACTATCTTCAGTTAATGAGCGGTAGTGGAAGAAGTGAATCAAGACAGCAGGAGATTTCAGAAATTTCCCGTTCCTTAAAAGCAGTGGCAAGGGAGTTAAAGGTGCCGGTACTGGCTCTTTCACAGCTCAGCCGTGCGGTGGAGCAAAGACCGGATAAGAGGCCTATGATGTCTGATCTGCGTGAATCAGGAGCTATCGAGCAGGATGCAGATGTTATCATGTTTATTTATCGTGATGATTATTATAATAAGGATTCTGAGATGAAGGGTATTTCAGAAATTATTATCGGTAAGCAAAGAAATGGTCCTATAGGTACAGTGGAGCTGGTTTGGCTGCCTGAGTATACTAAGTTTGCCAACAAAGAGCATGACAGAGGCAGAAATGACTATTAACAATAATAAAGATAAATACAAAAGAAGAATACAGTACCTGTATTCTTCTTTTTGTATTTCGAGTATTTACATTGAAAGGAAAGGTGGAAATTATGGAAGAAGAAAGATTGGTAGTGCTGGAAGCTAAAAAAGGAGTAAGATATGCTGTTTTACAGGAAGAGAAGAATGGGGGTAAGTTGACTGAGGAAAAGGCAAAAAAAATGGAAGCTCTGCTTAAGCTACTGATCAGACAAAGTGTTACTCAAACGATAGAAGAATATCATGTAGCTCTAAGGGATGATATAAGGGAAGAGCTGTCAAGGAGTGAAGAAAAATTAGAGGAAATAATCAGAAAAAATACAGAGGAGGAGAATAAAAGGTGGAAAAAACTGGAGGAACACTTTATAAAAGTGGATAAGCTGATACGGGAAAAGCAGAAGCAGGGAAAAAGAAAAAAGCATTCAATATTTTGAATGCTTTTTCTGTAATAATCCGCTTAATGTAAATTAGCCTTCAGAGATAGCTCCTACAGGACATACACCTGCACAAGCACCACAGCTGATACAAGTATCAGCATCGATGTTGTACTGTGTGTCACCAGCGCTGATAGCGCTTACAGGACATCCGGGTTCACAAGAACCACACATTACGCAAGTATCATTGATTACATATGCCATAGTTCAAATCCTCCTTTTATTAATCATTCCTATTCATTTCTAGTTTAATACAATTAGAGGTATTATTCAATATTAAAAAGCAAAAAAACTGTATCTTATAAAATACACTTTAAAAACATACGTACTACGCCTGAATAAGACCTAATTCAATACGCTTATTTTTGATCCCACGTAATACATGTTTTTTGAGCTCAGGAATCAGTTTTTTGTCCATAGGCTTTACATCCTTCAGTTTATATTCAATTCCAAGATTTTGGTATTTGGGGACTCCTAAATCATGGTAGGGAAGGATGTCTAAGGCTTTAACATTAGTAAAACCACCGATAAAATAACCAAGTGCTTCTAAGTCAGCAGGATCATCTGTAATCCCGGGAACCACAACGTGGCGAATCCAGGTAGGAACTTCTTTTTCATACAGATATTCTGCAAAGGCCAGAACATTCTTATTAGGCAGCTCTGTTAAAGAAATATGTTTTTCATTATTTATATGCTTAATATCAAGCATAACCAGATCGGTAAGAGTCATGAGCCGGTCTAGCTTTTCCATCCATTGAGTATTAGTGGAATTAAAAACAATTCCGCTGGAATCAATACAGGTATGGATATTCTGTTCTTTTGCAAGAGTAAATAATTCCAATAAGAAATCCAGCTGTAATAAGGGTTCTCCACCTGTTACGGTGATTCCACCATCTTTATAAAAGCCGATATTCCTATTATATTGTTCAATAATATAGGAAGGCTCCATTTCTTCACCGGCCTTGGTAGACCAGGTATCGGGGTTGTGGCAGTAGGCACAGCGTAAGGGACATCCCTGAGTAAATACTACATATCTGACTCCGGGGCCATCTACTGTACCAAAGCTTTCTAAGGAGTGAATTTTTCCTTTCATTTTCGTCACCTCTTTAAAAAATACCGGCTCAATATGAGCCGGTATTCATAGATAAGCATCTTAAAGAACAATGATAAAATCTGTTCTCTATCTTAGTATAACGAATATAAAATAACTAAATTTATTCGTTGTACTGTCATCTCAAATTAACTTATACAGCACTGTGGAATGTACGATTGATAACGTCAGTCTGCTGTTCAGGAGTTAATTTGATGAAGTTAACTGCATATCCGGAAACACGGATTGTTAACTGAGGATATTTTTCAGGATGTTTCTGAGCATCCAATAATGTGTCTCTGTTTAATACGTTTACGTTAAGATGATGTCCGCCTTTTGTTGCATAACCATCTAATAAAGATACTAAGTTGTCAATCTGAGCTGTATTTGACATATTGATTTCCTCCATTTAATTATAATCATCTAAGCCCTGTTCCAGGGTAGGTACGCTGCAGGCAAGAGGAGTTCTGGAGCAATCAGAACATCCCATGGTCATTACTTTTCTTGTACCTTCCATACCTTCTTCCACATCAGCATTTATGTGTCCAACGCCTTTGCTCATTCCGGCATCCAGCATTGCTACAAGATCATCGATCATTTTATTCTGGTCCATATGCACCCTCCTGTTCTAAGTCCGGATTATACCTGACTTAAATCAATTTCGATATCTCCTGCAAATACCTGATCTTCTTTACCAAGAGCACCGGGGATAATTGTAAAGGTATTGGAAATACCATCCTGTGCATGGTTGAAAGGTAATTTGGATACAGAAGATAAGGATGCTACTGCACCATGAGTATCACGTCCGTGCATTGGGTTAGCACCGGGTGCGAAAGGCTGTCCTTTCTTACGTCCATCAGGAGTTGTACCTGTAGCTTTACCATAAGTAACATTAGAGGTAATTGTTAAGATGGAGGTTGTAGGGAAACCGTTTCTATAGGTGTGATGTCTTCTGATCATAGTCATGAACTTCTTAACAAGATCACGTGCGATTTCATCTACACGGTCATCATCATTACCATATTTAGGGAATTCACCGGTTGTTTCGAAATCTACGATAACACCGTCTTCATCTCTGATAGGTTTTACAGTTGCATATTTAATAGCAGATAAAGAGTCAGCTACTACGGAAAGTCCGGCTACACCGGTAGCGAAGTAACGGAATACATCTCTGTCATGTAAAGCCATCTGAGCTTTTTCGTAGCAGTACTTATCATGCATGTAGTGGATAACATTCAATGTATTTACGTATACATCAGCTAACCATTCCATCATGTCAACATATTTCTGCATTACATCATCAAAGTCTAATACATCGCCTTCAACTTTACGGTATCTGGGTCCAACCTGTTTCTTGGTAACTTCGTCTACACCACCGTTTAAAGCGTAAAGTAAACATTTAGCCAGGTTAGCACGAGCACCGAAGAACTGCATCTGTTTTCCAACCATCATGGAAGATACACAACAAGCGATAGCATAGTCGTCAGCATGAGTTACTCTCATTAAGTCATCGTTTTCGTACTGGATGGAAGAAGTCTGGATAGACATCTTAGCACAGTATCTCTTGAAGTTTTCAGGTAATCTTACAGACCAGAGAACTGTTAAGTTAGGCTCAGGAGAAGGTCCTAAGTTTGTTAATGTGTGTAAGTAACGGAAGCTTGTTTTTGTAACAAGGTGACGTCCGTCAACACCAACACCTGCAAGAGATTCTGTTACCCATACAGGGTCACCTGCAAACAGGTTATTGTATTCAGGAGTACGGGCAAATTTAATTAATCTTAATTTCATAACGAAATGATCAACAAATTCCTGAATCTGTTCTTCTGTGAAAGTACCGTTCTTTAAGTCTCTTTCAGCATAAATATCAATGAAGGTAGAAGTACGTCCAAGGGACATAGCGGCACCGTTCTGTTCTTTTACTGCAGCAAGGTATCCGAAGTAAGTAGCCTGGATAGCTTCCTGTGTGTTGGTAGCAGGCTTAGAGATATCGCATCCATAAGAAGCTGCCATCTGCTTCATCTGTTTTAAAGCAACAATCTGTTCAGAAATTTCTTCACGAAGACGGATAACGTCATCAGTCATAACACGTCCTGTAGAAGCTTTCTGTTCATTTTTATCTTCGATTAATCTATCAATACCATATAAGGCGATACGTCTGTAGTCACCGATGATACGTCCACGTCCGTAAGCATCAGGAAGACCTGTAATAATATGAGAAGAACGGCATGCTCTCATTTCGTCATTATAAGCATCGAAACATCCGGCATTGTGAGTTTTTCTATGAGTTGAGAAGAACTCGCTGATTTCAGGATCTACTGTATAACCGTTATCGGAACAAGCCTTTTCTGCCATTCTGATACCGCCGTAAACCTGCATGGAACGTTTGAAAGGTTTGTCTGTCTGGAATCCTACGATTGTTTCCTTGGATTTATCAAGGTATCCGGGTCCATGGGAAGTGATAGTAGAAACTACCTTTGTGTCCATATCAAGAACACCGCCGGCTTCTCTTTCCTTTTTGGATAATTCCATAACCTGTGCCCATAATTCGTTTGTGTTCTGTGTAGGATTTGCAAGGAAGGTATCATCTCCATCATAAGGAGTATAGTTTTTCTGAATGAAATCTCTAACGTTGATTTCATTTTCCCATTTGCCACCTACAAAATCTGTCCATTCTGGTCTCATTTTGAAATGCCTCCTGTAATTAAAAATATGGTTTATTGGATAAAAACTAATGTTTTATTCTCAGTTGATTATAGTTTACTCTTGATATAGCGTCAAGTAAGCTCAGTGTACTTTTTTCTGTACAAATAAGGAATAAAGTATTATAATATCTAAGGTATTGCTATGAGAACATAGGAAGGAGGATAACAAAATGTCAGATATCAATAAAAATATGACTATTGGTGAGATCTTAAGAACTCAGCCTGCCGTAGCAGGAATTCTTATGGAAGCAGGAATGCACTGCCTTGGATGTCCCTCTGCACAGAGTGAGACACTGGAAGAAGCAGCGATGGTTCACGGAATGGATATTGAAGTGTTAATGACCAAGATTGCAGCTCTGTAATTCAGTAGAGTAAAGATTATATCTAAAAATAGTTGTAAATAATCAGGGCGAAAACCATTATTGATACAATGGTTTTCGCCCTTCATTCATTTATTCATTCAAATATTTATTAATTTCGTCCCAGATTTCCGGGGTTTCAAAGCCCAGCTTCCAGGCTGCAACTCCACCGAGATTATGTTTTTTCATAACCTCAAGCTTGGTCGCAATGGACTGCCTGTCTTCCATCCAAATCTGATAGAAGGTTTCGCCTTTTTGTATTTCACCGTAATTCTGACCGGCAATAGGATTCCACACCATATCTAAACTATTATTTTGAATAAAGTTATTGGCAGTTTCCATATCCAGGGCTTCACTGGTAATTTCCTCTCCCTTTGTTTTCCAGACTCTGGTGTAGAAAGGAAGAGCATTAATTACCTTGTGGGCAGGAACCTCCTCCAGGGTTTGTACAATACCATCCTCCACAAAGCCAAGTGAGGCAACAGAACCTGCAACACCACCGCCGCCCCAATGCTCATCATATCCCATAATAATTACATAATCAGCAACAATTCCCTGCTCTTTACGGTTATAATGGGCAGTAGATTCCCTGGGAACATAGTTATCGACAGAAAGAACAAGGCCTTCTTTCCGGCAACGAATGGAAAGCTCTCGCAAAAATTGAACGAAAGGCTCACCTGCATCATAGCTTAAGTCTTCAAAATCCACGTTAATTCCGTCAAGCCCCACTCTCAGCGCCTCGTCCATCAGGTTATTGATCAGATGAGTTCGGGTGGTGGTAGCAGAGAGAATAGTATAGCTACTGATATCCTTGTCAAAATTTTCTACCAGTCCCCATACTTCCAGATTCATATTATGAGCCTGGTTAACATAGGATGAGGAAGCAATACTTCTGATATTACCCTCATTATCTTTTACGGAAAACCAGGTAGGTGAAATTACATTAAGTCCCTTAGTATTTGCGACAACCTGGGATAAAGTATCGTTGGCACCTTCATTCATCACCTGATGCCAGCCAAGATTGATTTTGTAGTCCCTTACCAGAGAGGTATATTCCGGCTCCTGATAGCCACTGTCAGGCAGCTGGGTTACTGTTGTCTGTTCTCCCAGGACCTTATTGGGGAGATAACCGATGAAAGCATCCTCTGTAATGATCTTTGACCAGTTTTCCATAACCTCCAGTACAGCTACAGTTTCTCCTTTATCAATAGTTCTTAAGATATCACTTTTATTACCGCCGCGATAACGTACTTCACTGTCTTTTTTTACAGTAGCTACCGTTTTTTCCCATTTCTCGGTGAGTAAATGAATACGATGGGGAGAGGTGTAAGGGTGATAAATAAAATTAGTATAATTTTGAATATAATCCAGGGCAACATACAGCTGATCATCCTCATAGAAGGAAATTTTGTATCCCGGGGATGATTCCGTGTCATTAATCTGATAGGTATCACTGCCAATGGAGGTTCTGATAATTTCAGTAGGAGTAGTATATAATAAAAGCTGTTCCGCGGTATCATGATAAAATCCGGGATTTAACAGACTTTGAACAGAATCAAAATCCAGATAATAGATACCCTGATCCAGCTTGGCTTTTATTTCAATATGTTCATTCCCATGAACAATAGCTACCTGATCGGCTTTTGTCAGTTCATAATATTCCTCAAGATCCATCATTACATCCGAATAGGAGTATTTTCCGAATAGAATACTTACAGCGCCAATCCCGCCAATCACTATAATAAGGACAATGGCGATAAGCAACGGAATTAATTGTTTTTTCATATGTTATTCCTTTCTTGTTTATAATCCATTGTCCTTAATTATAGCAAACTATTAATTCTCCGTCATTACTTAATTTGACAAATAGTACTTCCTTTTTCAGGAAAGCAAAGACTACGGGGAAGTCTCTTTTCCTTTCCTTTTATTTATTTTATTCCTGCCTAAGAAGACATCCTTACCTTTTACACAATATTTAATTTAATGTTGCTTTTAATACCAGATTTCTTTTAAATTTCCGTTTTCATCCATTACAATGAATTCCGGTTCGTAACACATACCTTCCCTGACAATATCAGTCGGGAGAACCTGTTGTTCCTCATAATATAAGCTTACCCCTTTTTTTACGATTTCCTGGAGTGTTTCTAATTGTTTTTGATATGTTGGATCCATGTTTCCCTCTTTTCTATTTTTAATGTAACCCTGCATGAATCTATTAGTGATATATTAATATAAAATTTGAAAATTATTAGGTAATGTGTAAAAAACAATGTTTTGTCTATACTATTTTTATTGGAGAATTTTAGAGAATGTAGTGAATGCACCGGATTTGTACTTATGATTTCTGTTGTGATATTGCTTGAATTGAATTGCTTCCTTTTAAGAAGTGTGTGATTTCGATATAAGCCTAAAAGACATTATCTCCTGAATTATAAAAAAATAATGTTGTTCTTGTTTGAAATTTTGATTATTAACTATTGAAAAAAGTTGAAAAAATAGAAATTCATAAAGATGATCGCTTAAGCGACCGAAACCTGTTTAAGAAATAAATTTAGAATCCTGATGTATGGCTAGCCTCCTTTTTGTACGGACTATCCGATGCATCTTGGAACATTATACTTTACAATTAATGAAATAACAAGAAGAATTATTATTTTTTTATAAAATTTGACAATTATCGATATGGTAACTTGACTTACAAACATGCTATGTATAAAATATTGCTATCAAAATGGATAAATTAGAATATAGTTACTGTAAAGGTTATTTTAACAGCAGAAATATTCTTTAATTATCGTTAGAAAGGATGTGGTAACTGCTATGAAGATTGAAAAAGTAAATGATCATCAGATTCGTTGTACTTTGACAAAAGAAGATCTTGCTGACCGACAGCTGAAGCTTAGTGAATTGGCTTACGGAACTCAAAAAGCAAAAGACTTATTCCGTGATATGATGCAGCAGGCCAACCTGAAGTTTGGATTTGAAGCAGAGGATATTCCTCTTATGATAGAGGCAATACCCTTAAACGGTGATACAATTGTTTTAATTATAACCAAGGTAGAGGATCCGGAAGAGCTGGATACCCGTTTTTCCAAATTTGCACCTTCTTTAGGAGAGGGAGAGGAGGGCACCTTTGATGCCTTAGGAGAAATACCGGAGGGGGTAGATGAAATCCTGGATTTATTTAAAAAGGTACAAAACAGTCATTTATCCAAGGCTTTAGAGGAGCTGCCAAAGGAGTCAGGCTCCAGGGAAGAAATAAAAGAGGATATTGTAAAAATGTTTTCCTTTAGAACTCTGGATTCTTTAATGAATTTGTCCTCTTTTCTGTTAGAATTTTATCAGGGAGAAAATTCGCTGTACAAAAAAGAGGAAGAACACTGCTATTATCTGGTAGTATCCCAGTCAGGACATTTGCCGGAGGCATTTAACAGACTTTGCAATATTCTCTCAGAGCATGGAAAGATGGAACGATATACCAAAGGCTTCGAAGCCCATCTGAAGGAGCATTGCAGAACCTTGATTTCAGGCAATGCCATTCAGTCCCTGGCAGAAATCAAATAATGAAGGGAAAACTTCTGAAAAAGATAGGGAATAAAAATTAAGAAAGAGATATTACTAAGACTTGGATCTGTGTAATATCTCTTTTTTGGTTAAGAGGAGGATATGGAATTTAAATATTGGAGAATACCTAAATGAATGGCCCAGGCCAGCTTATCCTGATAATCGGGACTGGTTAATAAGACTTCCTCCTCAGGACTGGATAGAAAACCGCATTCTACAATTGCAGTGGTAACGGGAGAATATTTTAAAAGATAGTAGCTTTCGTTATTTTTAATTTCCCGGATTTTTGTCTGAGAAGTAGTAAGGATAATCTGCTGCTGAAGCAGGGAGGCCAGCTGTCTGCTCTGTTCCGATTCCTTATGGTAAAAGCATTGGGCGCCGATAACAGAGGGATCGGGATAGCTGTTTTGATGAATACTGACTGCCAATACAGGAGAGGTTTCTTGAATCAGGCGGATCCGGTTATCCAGATCGGAGGTTTTATAATTGGTATCAGTGGTAGACAGATCCTTATCTTCCTCACGGGTAAGAATTACATTTACCGGATGATTGGCCAAAAGCTGCTTTACTTTCATGACAATAGCAAGATTAATATCTTTTTCCAAAATACCCTGAACACTGACCTTTCCCGGATCCCGGCCGCCATGTCCTGCATCCAGAAGAATGGTAGGACGCTGTGGAGAGGATGTGGCAGAGCGGATACCAAAAACAGAAAGAGCAGGCTTTTTAATAAAAAGAGAACAGCAGCAAAGAAGAAAAGCTACTGACAGAAGAAGGAAAAAGGAACCTTTTTTTGATTGAAACATAATAAAAAATCCTATATTCTTTTCTAAAAGTATATGCAATGCTTTGGGGATAATGCTATGATGGTAAAAACAAGAAAATAAACGAGTAACGGCAGGGAGAATAAAAATGAAATGGACAAAGATTCAAATTAAAACAACTACGGAGGCAGAGGACATTATTATCAGCAGTCTGTATGATATTGGTCTTGAGGGAGCTCAGATTGAAGATAAAATTCCCTTAACTCCCTTGGAAAAGGAGCAGATGTTTGTAGATATCATGCCGCAGGAGGAAAGTGATGACGGAATTGCCTATCTTAGTTTTTTTGTGGAGGAGGATTCTGAAAGGGATATTGAGGAGCTTTTAGGTCAGGTACGCTCAGAGTTGGAGGATATCAAAGAATATATGGAGATTGGAGAGGGTAGCATTACCGTTTCCGAGACGGAGGATTTAGATTGGATTAATAACTGGAAGAAATATTTTCATCAGTTTTATATTGATGATATTCTTGTGGTTCCCTCCTGGGAAGAGATTAAGGCAGAAGACAAGGAGCGTATGATACTTCATATTGATCCGGGAACTGCTTTTGGAACAGGAATGCATGAAACGACTCAGTTATGTATCCGTCAGCTGAGAAAATATATTACACCGGAAACGGTTCTTTTAGATGTAGGGACGGGAAGCGGAATTTTGGCAATTTTATCCTTAATGTTTGGAGCAAAGAAGGCAGTGGGGACGGATCTGGATCCCTGTGCCGTTGAGGCAGTAAAAGAAAATTCCATGGTGAATGGGATTGCGCCGGAAAGCTTTACCATGATGATCGGAAATATTATTACCGAAAAGGAGGTTCAGGATCAGGTAGGCTATGAGTGCTATGATATTGTTGTGGCCAATATTCTGGCAGATGTTCTGGTACCTCTTACGCCGGTGATTGTTAATCAAATGAAAAAGGGTGGTATTTACATCACTTCAGGAATTATTGATGATAAAGAAGAAACAGTTGTAGAAGCAGTGAAGGCTGCCGGTCTGGAGGTATTAGAGGTTACCTGTCAGGGTGAGTGGGTAAGTGTTACTGCAAGAAAGAATTAAGGGTAAAATCATGTATCAGTTTTTTGTGGGTCCGGAGGCAATTCGTGGTAAGGAAATCAGGATTACGGGAAGTGATGTGAATCATATTAAGAATGTTTTGCGAATGCAGCCGGGAGATGAAATTTCAGTAAAGTGTGCATCGGAAAATAAAGAATACCGTTGTGGAATTGAAGAAATCAGAGAGGATCTGGTAAGATGCAGTCTGTATTTTATCAAAGAGGATGATGTGGAGCTTCCTTCCAAAATTTATCTGTTTCAGGGATTACCCAAGTCAGATAAAATGGAGCTAATTATTCAGAAGGCTGTGGAACTGGGAGTTTACGAGGTGATTCCTATGGCTACCAGGAGGGCAGTAGTTAAGCTGGATGAAAAAAAATCAGCACAAAAGGTGGCCAGATGGCAGGCCATCAGTGAGGCAGCAGCCAAGCAAAGTAAAAGAGCAGTGATTCCTAAGGTTCATACGGTTCTTACCTTCCATCAGGCCCTGGAATATGCTAAGGAAAGAAAGATTCGTCTGATTCCCTATGAGATGGCGGAGGGAATGGAGACTACCAGGAATCTGCTGGAGACTCTTACTCCGGGAGAAGATATTGCAGTTTTTATCGGTCCTGAGGGAGGCTTTGATGAAACAGAAATTACCGGGGCACAGGAACAGGGGATAATTCCTATTACCCTGGGCAGAAGAATCCTAAGAACGGAAACGGCGGGCTTAACTGTTCTTTCCTGGATCATGTACCAATTGGAAGGAAAGAACATATTATAGAAAAAAGAGGAGTTTTAAAAGTGGCGGAAATATATTTGGATAACGCGGCAACTACCAGGTGCTTTCCGGAGGTTGCCCGGGTGATGACAAAAATCATGTGTGAGGATTACGGAAATCCTTCCAGTATGCATCATAAGGGAGTGGAGGCAGAACAGTATCTTAAGACCTGCCGCCATACCATAGCCAAGGCTTTAAAGATCAATGAGAAAGAGATTTTTTTTACCTCCGGCGGAACAGAGTCAGATAATCTTGCCATTATAGGCACGGCTCTGGCAAACCACAGAAGAGGAAAACACATTATTACTACCTGTATCGAGCATCCCGCCGTATTGGAGCCTATGGCTTATCTGGAAAGTATAGGATATCAGGTGACTTACCTGCCGGTAGATTCTTTTGGAAGAATCCGTTTGGAGGATTTGGAAAATGCCTTAAGAAGTGATACTATTTTAGTTTCTATTATGCATACCAATAATGAAATTGGCTCTCTCATGCCTATTGCAGAGGCAGGAAATCTGATTAAAAGATTTTCTCCGGATATTTATTTTCATGTGGATGGCGTGCAGGGCTTCGGAAAGACAAAAATCTATCCGAAAAAGCTGGGAATAGATTTATTATCTGTCAGTGGGCATAAGATTCATGGTCCTAAGGGAATCGGATTTTTATATGTAAATGAAAAGGTAAAAATCCGTCCCATTGTTTTTGGCGGCGGGCAGCAGAAGGGTCTCAGGTCGGGAACAGAAAATGTGCCTGCCATTGCAGGACTTGGAAAAGCAGTAGAAGAGGTCTATAAGTTTTTAGAGGAGGATGTGGAACGACTTTATCAGTTAAAAAAATATCTGATAGAGGGTCTGGAGAAGCTTCCCGGTGTTACGATTAACGGTTATACCGGCTACGATTCTGCTCCTCACGTAGTAAGCATGTCGGTAGAAGGAGTAAGAAGTGAGGTACTTCTTCATGCCTTAGAGGATAAAGGGATTTATGTTTCGGCAGGAAGTGCCTGTGCTTCCAATAAACCTATGGTGTCACAAACCTTAAAAGCCATAGGAGTAAAGAAGGAATTGCTGGATGCTACCATACGTCTGAGCCTTTCCGTATTCAGTACCAGGGAAGAAATCGACTATACATTAAGGGCATTATATGATATAATTCCCATGCTTCGCAGATATACACGACATTAAACGGAGGAAATATGTTTACAGCATTTTTGATAAAATATGCCGAGATCGGTGTAAAAGGAAAAAATAGATATTTATTTGAGGATGCGTTAGTTCAGCAGATAAAATATGCCTTAAAAAGGTGTGAAGGAAGCTTTAAAGTACGAAAAACCCAGGGACGTATCTATGTAGATGCTGTGGGAGAATTTGATTTTGAAGAAACCGTAGATAATTTAAAAACAGTTTTCGGAATTTCCGGGATTTGTCCTGTAGTCTATGTGGAGGACGAAGGCTTTGAGTCCTTAAAGAAGACAATTACCGACTATGTAGACAGAGTTTATCCCGATAAAAATAAAAGCTTTAAGGTAAATGCCAGAAGAGCCAGAAAAAATTATCCTCTGGATACTATGGAATTAAATAAGGAGGTGGGAGCTGCTGTATTAGAGGCCTTCCCCACCATGAAAGTAGATGTACATCAGCCTGATATTATGCTTTATCTGGAAATCAGGGAAAAGATTTACATCTATTCGGAGATTATTCCCGGACCGGGAGGTATGCCGGTGGGAACCAATGGAAAAGCCATGCTTTTACTGTCAGGAGGAATTGATTCTCCGGTGGCAGGATATATGATCAGTAAAAGAGGAGTAAAAATAGACGCTGTATACTTCCATGCACCTCCTTATACCAGTGAAAGGGCAAAGCAGAAGGTGGTAGATCTGGCAAGACTGGTATCAAGATACAGTGGTCCCATTTACCTCCATATTATCAATTTTACGGATATCCAGCTGGCTATTTATGAAAAATGTCCTCATGATGAGCTTACGATTATTATGAGAAGATATATGATGAAAATTGCGGAAAAGATTGCGAAAGAAACAGAGTGTATGGGACTGATTACCGGCGAAAGTATTGGTCAGGTTGCATCCCAGACAATGCATTCCTTATATGCTACCAATGAGGTATGTACCATGCCGGTATACCGTCCCTGTATAGGACTTGATAAGCAGGAAATTGTGGAGATTTCGGAGAAGATCAATACCTATGAAACCTCCATCCTTCCTTATGAGGATTGCTGTACCATTTTTGTGGCAAAGCATCCGGTAACAAAGCCAAATCTTGAAATTATTAAACGTCATGAGGAAAATTTAAGGGAAGTGATTGATTCCTTAATGGAGCAGGCACTTGCTACAAAAGAAATGATTATTGTACGTTGTGATGAAGAGTAAACTATAAAAAAAGCTGCTGTCATTCTTGACAGCAGCCTGTTTTTTATTATTCTATAGTAGCAGAGAAGAGATTATACACTGTACTGTTTTAAAACTTCCAGAATATGATCAACATTCTCTTCTGCATGGATATTTAAATCAATAGGCTTGGAAAGATCCAAACTAAAAATACCCATAATAGATTTTGCATCAATTACGTATCTTCCGGATACCAGATCAAAATCATTTTCAAACTTGGTAATATCATTTACAAATGACTTTACTTTGTCAATAGAATTTAAAGAAATCTGAATTGTTTTCATACTTAATTACCTCCTTTTATTTAATTCCTATCTTTAGCATTATAGTAAGGCTGGGGGGGTAAAAAGTCAATCAATAAACCTACCAAAAATAGAAAGGAAACTTATGAAAAATATAGCATTACATAACCTGGGATGTAAGGTTAATTCCTATGAAATGGACGTTATGCAAGAAAAATTGGAAGAAAAGGGATATAAAATTGTACCCTTTGCTCCGGGAGCTGATATTTATATTATCAATACCTGTACAGTAACTAATATTGCAGACAGAAAAAGCAGACAGATGCTTCATAAAGCAAAGAAGATGAATCCCCGGGCGGTGGTGGTTGCTGTGGGCTGTTACGTGCAGACAGGAAGTGAACAGGTAAAAATGGATCCCTGTATTGACCTTGCCATCGGCAATAACAGAAAAAAAGATATTGTATCCATTCTAGAGGAGTATCTACAGCTAAAGCCGGAGGAGCATCAGGACAAAACCTTACATGAAACAACTATTACAGATATTAATAACGGGAAACAGGAATATGAGGAAATGACTCTCAGCCGTACAGGAGAGCATACAAGAGCCTATATTAAGATTCAGGATGGCTGTAATCAGTTTTGCAGTTATTGTATTATTCCCTTTGCCAGAGGAAGGGTAAGAAGCAGAAAGGAAGAGGATATTTTAAGAGAGGCCAGAGGACTGGTAGAGGCCGGCTATCAGGAAATTGTGGTCACAGGAATTCACTTAAGCAGCTATGGTCTTGATTTTATCGGGAAGGACAGCGGAGATTATCTTCAGGGAGTGGATATCAGAAAGCAGGCTTACGGCAAGGGCTTTCTCATAGATATTCTGGAAAAAATACACGGAATTGAAGGTCTGAAGCGTCTAAGGGTAGGCTCCCTGGAGCCAAGAATTATTACAGAGGAATTTGCCGGGCGGTTAAGGAAGCTGGAAAAGCTTTGTCCTCATTTTCATTTGTCCCTGCAAAGTGGCTGTAATGAAACCCTTCAAAGGATGAATCGATTTTATACTGCGGAGGAATATAAGGAAAAGGTAGAATTACTGAGGAGAGTTTTTAAGGAGCCTGCCATCACCACCGATGTTATTGTGGGATTTCCTGGGGAGACGGAGGAAGAATTTCATCAAACCTATGAATATCTGAAAGAAATTAACTTCTTTGAAATGCATGTATTCAAATACTCCAAGAGAGAGGGAACGGCAGCTGCTAAGAGAAAGGATCAGATTCCTGATGAGATCAAAACAAAAAGAAGTGAGATTTTACTGAAGCTGGCCGGACAGCAGTCAGAGACCTATCGCAGAAGCTATTTGGGAAAAGAAATTTCAGTTTTGATAGAGGAAACAAAAATGCTGCAGGGAGAGGAATACCAGGTAGGGCATACCTCCACCTATGTGAAGGCTGCCATTAAGACAGCTAAGGATAGAAAGAACAGCTTTATTACGGGAAAGGCCGTTGATATTCTGGAGGAAGAGTATCTTTTGGTGGAAGTTTAGAATAAAAGAGGTCATAATAGGCCGCTTAGTCCCATGGGAATGAGAAAAAAGGGGATAAACATTGAATTTTTACTATGAATGGAGTAAGATATATCTATTCATGATAGTACATTCGGGAGGAAAAGAATCGTATGCAGGATTTAGGAAATACACAATTCTTTAAAGTAGAGGCAGAGCCGGAGACCGGGGTAAAGGTAATCTTATCCGCGGTATATGAGGCATTAACAGAGAAAGGATATAATCCTGTAAATCAGATTGTAGGCTATATTATGTCCGGAGATCCTACCTATATTACCAGCTATAAGAACGCAAGAAGTCTGATTATGAAGGTAGAGCGTGATGAGCTGGTGGAAGAATTACTAACAGAATATATTAAAAAGAATCGGTGGAATTAAGCTGTAAAGGCAGAATAAGGAGAACATTATGCGTGTGATAGGTTTGGATTTTGGATCAAAAACAGTGGGAGTAGCTATCAGTGATCCACTGATGATTACAGCGCAGGGAATTGAAATTATACGAAGAAAAGAAGAAAATAAGCTACGAAAAACATTAGCACGTATAGAAGCACTGATTGAAGAGTATAATGTAGAAGAGATTGTTTTAGGCTATCCTAAAAATATGAATGATACGCTGGGAGAAAGAGTAGAAAAAACAGAGGAATTTAAAGAGATGCTGGAAAGGCGTACAGGCCTTACGGTAAACCTCTGGGATGAACGTCTTACTACAGTAGCGGCAGATAAAGCCATGATAGAGGCAGGTCTCAGAAGAGACGAAAGAAAAGAACAGATTGATAAACTGGCAGCAGTATTGATATTACAGGGCTATTTAGATTATAAAGGAATGCAGAAGAGAGAAGTAGAATGAAAATGGAAAAAATAACCTTTTGTCCTGATGGGGATGAACCGGTAGATTTTTATGTATTGGAACAAACGAAAATTGCAGGAGTGAATTATATCCTGGTTACTGATATTGAAGATGGAGATGGAGAGGCACTGATTTTAAAGGACTTATCAAAGCCTGAGGATACAGAGAGTGTGTATGAGATCGTATCTGAGGAAAATGAGCTGAATGCAGTAGCAGGTGTTTTTGAGGATTTGTTGGAAGACGTAAAATTTGTGCAGGAATAACATCATTCAATTTCAGAGAATACAAAGGCTTCGAAGAGAGGCCTTATTGTCGTGTCTGACAATAAAAGCATTAAAAAAAGTATTAATTTGTAACGGAAGCCGAAGGGTGAACTGTTACGTGATTTTATCAGATTAGGAGGAAAAACGTTGAGTAAGAAAAAAGAAATAAATACAACCTCTGCTCTAAAGGTGATTCCTTTGGGAGGACTGGAGCAGATCGGTATGAACATTACTGCCTTTGAATATGAAGACAGTATTGTTGTTGTTGACTGCGGTCTATGTTTTCCGGCAGATGACATGCTGGGCATTGACCTTGTAATACCGGACATCAGTTATTTGCTGGAAAATATATCTAAGGTTAAGGGAATAGTGTTTACCCATGGTCATGAGGATCATATCGGTGCCTTACCTTATATTTTGAAGCAGATGAATGTACCCTTGTATGCCACAAGACTGACGATGGCATTAATTGAAAATAAGCTGAAAGAACATAATCTGGCAGGAAGAATAAAAAAGAAGGTAGTAAAGTTTGGCCAGTCCATTAATTTGGGAGCCTTCCGTATTGAATTTATCAAAACAAATCACAGCATCGTAGATGCCGCTGCTTTAGCCATTCATTCACCGGCAGGTGTAGTGGTACACACAGGAGATTTTAAAGTGGATTATACTCCGGTGTATGGCGATGTAATTGATTTACAGCGTTTTGCTGAAATCGGAAAAAAGGGAGTACTGGCCTTGATGTGCGACAGTACCAATGCGGAGCGTCCCGGCTTTACGGCATCGGAAAGAACTCTGGGAAAGACCTTTGACAGTCTTTTTGCACAGCATTCCAATACAAGGATTATTATAGCTACCTTTGCTTCCAATGTAGACAGGGTTCAGCAGATTATTAATTCTGCCTACAAATTCGGACGAAAGGTAGTGGTGGAAGGCCGCAGCATGGTAAATGTTATTGAAACTGCCTCTGCCATAGGCTGTCTGAACATTCCGGAGAATACGCTGATTACTATTGAACAGTTAAAAAATTATCCGGAAGAAAAAACAGTAATTATCACCACGGGAAGCCAGGGAGAGAGTATGGCAGCTCTCAGCCGTATGGCCTTTAATATGCATAAAAAGATCAGTATTGGACCGAAGGATACAATCATTTTCTCTTCCAGTCCCATTCCGGGAAATGAAAAAGCAGTAACCAGGGTAATTAACGAGCTTAGTCGTAAGGGAGCTGAGGTAATCTTCCAGGATGCCCATGTTTCCGGACATGCCTGTCAGGAGGAAATTAAGCTGATTTATTCTCTGGTGAAGCCTCAGTATGCTATTCCTGTACATGGAGAATATAAGCACATGAAGGCCCAGGCAAAGCTGGCCATGGATTTGGGTATTGAAAAGGATAATGTATTTTTGATTTCCAGCGGAGATGTATTAGAGTTAAGTAAGGAAAAAGCAAAGATTGCCGGTAAGGTGCCTGCCGGAGCTATTCTGGTAGATGGCCTTGGTGTGGGAGATGTTGGAAATATCGTACTGAGAGACCGTCAGCATCTGGCTGAGGACGGAATCATGATTGTGGTAATGGCACTGGATGAGGCCAGCGGCTATCTTGCATCCGGTCCGGATATTGTATCCAGAGGTTTCGTTTATGTAAGAGAATCAGATGAGCTGATGGAAGAAGCCAGAATGCTGTTATATAACAGAGTAAATGAGTGTATGGATCGGGGAATTACCGACTGGGGGAAATTAAAGATGGCGATTAAGGATTGTCTCAGTGATTATGTATGGAAAAAAACAAAGAGACGTCCTATGATCTTACCGATTATTTTAGAGGTATAAAGGAAGTATGCAGGGATACTGAAAGATTATGGTGAAAGCAGGTATCGGAAAGGAGCTGATTACATGGAAATAAGAAAAGCCATGGAAGAATTTTTGCAGGCCTTAAAGGAGAGCTCAGCCTATAAGGATTATAAGTATCAGAAGGAAAGGGTAAAAAGGGTTCCGGGTCTTTCGGATAGAATTAACGAATTTCGTGTAAAACGGTTTGAGTTTCAGAACTATCAGGGAGAGGATCTTTTTGAGAAGGTAGATGAATTTGAAAGACAGTATGAAACCTTCCGGGAGGAGCCCATGGTAAGGGAGTATTTGGCTGCAGAGCTGGAAATTTGTCGTCTGGTACAGGAAATTAACGATGCAATTGTAGAATTAGTTGATATTGATATGGAAATCATGTAAAATAGCACTGTTTGCAGCAGTAATGGAAAAACAGACGGTAATATTTTTATAAAAGGAAAGGTAGAAGGCATGAATTCGAAGGAAATGGTAATCTCCATTTTTGCAACAGTATTTAAGATTGTTCTGGCTGTTATTATAGTGATTATGGTATATAAATGGTCTTTAGTAGCCTATGAATACGGAACAAGAGTATTCAATGAGCCTCCCATGTCTGCCGGGGAGGGAAGAACAGTGACTGTGGTGATAGAAAAGGGTGCAAGTGTCACTGAAATGGGACAGACCCTGGAAAAAAAAGGTTTGATCAGAGATGCAGACCTGTTCAGAATTCAGGAAATGCTTTCTGCCTATAAAGGAAAATTACAGGCAGGAACATATGAGCTGAAAACCTCAATGACAACAGATGAGATTATGAGGATTTTGGCAAATAATGTCCGAGATGAGGAATAAATATGATTGTAGATGAAAGAATGGCAGTCTTTATTGATTCTTTGGATCCCGGAAATACAGAGTTTTTAAACCAGTTGGAAGTATATTCCAGAGAAACCAATGTGCCGATTATCCGACCCTCCATGCAAAGTCTTTTAAAGCTGATGCTTCAGATCAGGCAGCCTAAAAGAATCCTGGAGGTAGGATGTGCCATTGGTTTTTCTGCCTTGTTAATGAGTGAATATGGACCTGTGGATTGTCATATTACAACTATAGAAAAGTATGAGAAAAGGATTCCCATAGCAAGGGAGAATTTTAAAAAAGCGGGAAAAGAAGAAAGAATTACACTTTTGGAGGGTGATGCCACTGAGGTTCTGAAAGACTTGGAGGGGCCCTATGATTTTATTTTTATGGATGCAGCAAAAGGGCAGTATATCCATTTCCTTCCGGAGGTACTCCGGTTGCTGGAGAAGGGAGGAATTTTGATTTCTGATAATGTTCTGCAGGATGGGGAAATTATTGAATCAAGATTTGCTGTTACCAGAAGAAACAGAACCATACATAGCAGAATGAGGGAATATCTGTATACCTTAAAGCACCATCCCATGCTGGTAACCTCCCTGCTGCCTGTAGGAGACGGTGTGACCATTAGTGTAAAAAAACAGTAGGTAAAGTCAGAAGGTCGGGCTGTGAGAACCGGCCGAATATTAGAAATGAGGAGTTTATGAGAAAAGTTGAATTATTGATTCCGGCCAGTAACCTGGAGGTTCTGCGTACAGCAGTAATCTATGGGGCAGATGCAGTTTATATTGGCGGAGAGGCTTTTGGTTTAAGAGCCAAGGCCAAAAATTTCAATAAGGAAGATATGGTGGAAGGAATTGCCTTTGCCCATGAGCATGGAGTAAAGGTATATATTACTGCAAATATTCTGGCTCATAATTATGATTTGGAGGGAGCTAAGAATTATTTCAGGGAGTTAAAGGAGATTCGTCCCGATGGTTTGATTATTGCAGACCCGGGGATGTTTGCCCTTGCAAAAGAAATTTGTCCGGAAATTGAATTACATATATCCACACAGGCGAATAATACCAATTATTTAACCTATAATTTCTGGTATGCCCAGGGAGCAAAGAGAGTAGTTAGTGCAAGAGAATTATCCTTAAGGGAAATTAAAGAAATCAGAGACCGGATTCCTGAGGACATGGAAATAGAAAGTTTTGTCCACGGAGCCATGTGTATGGCCTACTCCGGCAGATGTCTGATTAGTAACTATATGACCGGCAGAGATGCCAATCACGGAGCCTGTACTCATGCCTGTAGATGGAAATATTCCGTAGTGGAAGAAAGCCGTCCGGGAGAATATTATCCGGTTTATGAAAATGAAAGAGGAACTTATATTTTTAATTCCAGGGATTTATGTATGATAGAATATATTCCGGAATTACTGGCAGCGGGAATTGACAGCCTTAAGATTGAAGGAAGGATGAAAACAGCCCTCTATGTGGCCACTGTTGCAAGAACCTACCGAAGGGCTATTGATGATTATTTGGAATCAGAAGAAAAGTACCGTGTCAATATGGAATGGTATAAGCAGGAAATCGGAAAATGTACCTATCGTCAGTTTACTACCGGATTTTATTTTGGAAAGGCAGATCAGGATACACAGATTTACGACAGCAACACATATATTAATGAATATATTTATCTGGGAATTGTAGGTGAGACAGATGAAAGAGGCTATGCCCGCATTGAACAGAGAAATAAGTTTCTTGTAGGTGATCTTATCGAGATCATGAAGCCTAATGGAAGAAACATTGAAACAAAGGTTCTTGCTATTTACGATGAGGAAGGAAATGCCCAGGAAAGTGCCCCCCATCCTAAGCAGGTTTTATACCTGAAGCTGGAAGATATGCCTGAAAAATATGATATTTTAAGAGTAAAAAGTGAAAAATAGAGGCGGAGTCCATGTTTCTTTTTTGCTCATTCCCCATACAATCAACTGATAATTGTGTGGGTGTGAAAAGTAACAGCACATATACTGTAGATACCAAAATATTATGATAGAAACAGTAGATTAGAAAGGATAGAACAATGAGTGAACTGATCAATGTAGAAAAAATTTTTGCGGAAAATGTATTTACCATGAGCAAAATGAAGGAAAAGCTTACAAAATCTGCTTACAAGGAAGTGCTGCGGGTAATGGAACAGGGCGGAGAGCTTTCCCTGGCAACAGCAGATATTATTGCAAAAGCAATGAAGGATTGGGCAGTAGAAAAGGGAGCGACCCATTATTCCCATTGGTTCCAGCCTTTAACCGGAATTACGGCTGAAAAGCATGATTCCTTCATTACCCATCCTGACAAGGATGGAAAAATGTTAATGGAGTTTTCCGGAAAGGAGCTGATTAAGGGAGAGCCTGACGCTTCCTCTTTTCCCTCCGGAGGCTTAAGAGCAACCTTTGAAGCCAGAGGCTACACAGCCTGGGATATTACTTCACCGGCTTTTATTAAGGAAGCGGCTACCGGCCCTATTCTTTGTATTCCTACTGCATTTTGTTCTTATACAGGTGAGGCTCTTGATAAGAAGACACCTTTACTTAGATCTATGGAGGCTCTGGATAAACAGGCACTTCGTATTGTTCACTTATTTGGAAATAAACAGGCTACCAAGGTAACTGCTTCTGTGGGAGCAGAGCAGGAATACTTTTTGGTGGATCAGAAAAAGGCATTGATGAGAGAGGACCTTTTGTTTTCGGGAAGAACCTTATTTGGAGCTCCCGCACCCAAAGGGCAGGAAATGGATGACCATTATTTTGGTGTTATCAGAGAGCGTATCGGTGCCTATATGAAGGAGTTAAATGAGGAGTTATGGAAGCTGGGAGTTACGGCAAAAACCCAGCATAATGAAGCGGCACCTGCTCAGCATGAGCTGGCTCCCATTTATGAAACTGCCAATATTGCAGCGGACCATAATCAGCTGGTAATGGAAACCATGAAGAGAGTAGCAGGAAAGCATGATTTGCGTTGTCTGCTCCATGAAAAGCCCTTTGAGGGAGTAAATGGTTCCGGAAAGCATAATAACTGGTCGATTACCACAGATAATGGAGTGAATCTCCTGGATCCCGGTGACACTCCCAACGAAAATATTCAGTTTTTATTAGTTCTGGCCTGTATTATGAAGGCTGTAGATACTCATGCAGATTTATTGAGACAGAGTGCTTCTGATGTAGGTAATGATCATCGTCTGGGAGCGGCGGAGGCACCACCTGCCATTATTTCTATTTTCCTGGGAGAGCAGCTGGAGGATGTGGTGAAGCAGCTGGTAGAAACAGGAGTGGCAGAAAGCTGTATTGAAGGTGGAGTAATGAAAACCGGTGTTTCTACCCTGCCCGATTTTGAAAAGGATGCTACGGACAGAAACAGAACCTCACCCTTTGCCTTTACGGGAAATAAATTTGAGTTTAGAATGGTGGGAAGCTCAGACTCCATCGGAAGCCCTAATACTACCTTAAATGCCATTGTAGCAGAGGCATTTTGTGAGGCAGCAGACAGACTGGAGGCAGCAGAGGATTTTGATCTGGCTGTTCACGATTTGATAAAAGAATATATGACAAAGCATCAGAGAATTATCTTTAATGGAGACGGATATTCAGAGGAATGGGTAGAGGAGGCAAAGAGAAGAGGTCTTCCGAATATTGCTACCATGGTGGAAGCGGTGGATACCCTGACAACAGAGAAGTCAGTAAAGCTGTTTGAGAGATTCGGTATTTTTACCAGAGCAGAGCTGCAGTCCAGAGAAGAAATCCTTTATGAAACCTATGCAAAGACTATTAATATTGAAGCCCTTACTATGATAGATATGGCTTCAAAGCAGATTCTTCCTGCTGTAGTAGCCTATACAAAGGAATTAGCAGATACAGTAATAGCAGTAGCAGCAGCCGGAGTGGAACCTATAGTACAAAAAGAGCTTCTTTCCCAGATTAGCCTGCATTTGCAGGAAATGAAGCAGGCACTGGACGAACTGAGAACAGCAGAAACAAAGGCACGTAAGATTGAAAATGCCAAAGAAAAAGCATTTTTCTATCGACAGGAGGTAATCAGGGCAATGGAGAACTTAAGAGCTCCTGCAGACCGCCTGGAGGTACTGGTGGATAAAAAGGTATGGCCCTTCCCTACTTACGGAGATTTATTATTTGAGGTATAAAAAGTTTGAAAGCATACTCCCTTAATTGAGAGTATGCTTTTCTTTTACTCTAAGATTGTTGATAGCATTATTTAAAATAAGCTTGGAGACAAGATAATCGCGGCGGCTTTGCTTTTCGGAAAGAGCTTTACGAGCCAAATATGCCTGTTCCTCCTCTTTTTCTGTGTTGATTTCTTCGGGAAGAAGAGCATAATCACAAAGAAGAGTGACACGGTTATCCTGAACATCTATCATACCTCCGGAGATAGAAAATAAAGTTTTTTTCATGGAAGGATCGGTAAAGGAAGCCTCACCTCCTGTAAGAGAAGCAGTAACCGGTTCCCTGTTAGCCATAATTCCCAGCATTCCGTCTGTAATAGGCACCATTAGGGAAATGCAATCTCCTTTATAAAAAACACGTTCAGGTGTAAGTATTTCAAGGTAAAAAGAAGTCATTCTATTCCTCCGCTAAAAGCCTGGCTTTCTCTTTTACATCATCAATAGTTCCTACATTAAAGAAGGCTGCCTCCGGATAATCATCTGCCTCACCATTGATAATGGCCCTAAAGCTTCGGATGGTTTCTTTCAGAGGAACATAAATACCTTTCATACCGGTAAATTTTTCAGCTACGGTAAAGGGCTGAGAAAGAAAACGCTGAATCTTTCTGGCACGGCGGACAATCAGCTTATCCTCTTCGCTTAATTCATCCATACCCAGGATAGCAATAATATCCTGGAGTTCATTATAATGCTCCAGAATTTCCTGGACAGCACGTGCAACCTGATAGTGATCATCTCCTACAATATCTGCTTCTAACATACGGGAGGTTGATTCCAGAGGATCTACGGCAGGATAAATCCCAAGCTCTGCAATTTTACGGCTTAATACAGTAGTAGCATCTAAATGGGCAAAGGTAGTGGCCGGAGCAGGATCAGCCAGATCATCGGCAGGAACGTAAATAGCCTGCACAGAGGTTACGGAGCCTCTCTTGGTAGAGGCAATACGCTCTTCCAATTCTCCCAGTTCCTGGGAAAGGGTTGGCTGATATCCTACGGCAGAGGGCATCCGTCCCAGCAGGGTAGAAACCTCACTTCCTGCCTGTATAAAACGAAAAATATTATCAATAAATAGTAAAACATCCTTCCGCTGCTCATCGCGAAAGTATTCGGCCATGGTAAGTCCGGTAAGAGCCACTCTCATGCGTACTCCCGGTGCTTCATTCATTTGTCCGAAAACCAGGGCGGTTTTATTTAGAACACCGCTTTCTTCCATTTCATAAAATAAGTCATTTCCTTCACGGCTTCTTTCTCCTACACCGGTAAAAATAGAATAACCGCCGTGTTCTGTAGCAATATTATGAATTAATTCCTGGATTAAAACTGTTTTTCCTACACCGGCACCACCAAAAAGACCGATTTTACCACCTTTGCAATAAGGGGCTAAAAGATCAATAACCTTAATACCGGTTTCCAGAATTTCTTCGCCTGAGGAGCGTTCCTCATAAGAGGGAGCTACACGGTAAATAGACTTACGTAAAATTTCCTCGGAAATTTCATCTTTTCCATCGATAGGCTCTCCCAAAACATTTAATAAACGTCCCAGAACAGCATCTCCTACCGGAACCTGAATAGGGGAACCGGTGGCAACGACCTCCATATCACGGCAGAGTCCTTCGCTGGCTGCCAACATGACACAACGGACAATATGTCCTCCTATATGCTGTACAACCTCCATGGAACGCCGTTCTTCTTCTGTATAAACATAAAGCTCTTCCCGTATTTTAGGTAAGGACTCCTTAGAAAAAAGTACATCAACAACAGGGCCCGTAATCTGAACAATTTTACCTGTATTGATCCTCTGATTTTGGTCGCTCATTGTTTTCTCCTGCATTTTGTTTACGTCTCCTTTTTAATGCCCGTACACCGGCAGTAATTTCTATCATTTCGTTAGTAATAGATGATTGACGGATTTTGTTATACTGCAATTTAAGCTGATCTAACATTTCTTCAGCATTTTCACCTGCATTTTTCATGGCATTCATACGTGCCTGCTGTTCGCTGCAAAAGCTTTCTACCAGACAGCCGTAGATAAAGCCGGTAAGGTAGCTGGGTATAATGCCCTCCAATACCTCAGTAGGATTAGGAATAAATTCCTTTAAATCCGGAGGGGAAAAGAGGGGAGAAGGGGAATGAAACTTTGTCAGCTCCAAGGGAAGAAGCTTAACAAGCTTGCATTCCCCGGGTTTAGTACCTATATAATCTGTATAAATAATATTAATATCATCCAGTAGCTCTTCGTCATAATATGATAATAAATCTGCACAGATCTCTCTTGCATGGGAGAGCTGCGGATGAACTCCCATATAATAAAACTTTTCTTCAAAAGGTATATTCTTATTTAAAAAATATTGTCTTCCGTATTCTCCTACAATAAAAATTTTGGTTTGGGGATGTTTTTTTCTATATTTCATGCACAACTGAACAGCCTCTTGATTATAAGCACCTGCCAGACCTTTGTCAGCAGTTATCAAAAGAACGCCATGGGTTTTGTGAGCAGCGCCGTAAGAAGCTTCTACATGGAAATATCTGTTTTTTAAAGAGGGAAGATGATAAAAAACCTCACCGATTTTTTCGCCCAGAGTATGAAAATAGGGAGTTGTTTTTTCCAGCTCCTGTAAGGCCCGTCTCATTTTGGCAGAGGAAATCATATACATGGCATCAGTAATTTTTTTTGTTTCCCTAACACCCTCCATCCGTTCCTTAATTTCGCTGGTACCGGCCATGGAACATCCTCCTCCTTTCCTGAGATCCGGTTATAACATATGATGATTCAGATAATCCAAGGCAGCATCCTTAATTTCCTGATGAAGAGCAGGTGAATAGGAGGGATCCAAAAGTATTTTATGACAAATGGCACTATAATGATGGTCAAAAAAAGATAAAAGATCCTGCTGCACTGATTTTATTTTTTTCAAAGGAATATCTGTAAATATTTTTTCCCGGGCACAAATGAGTGTAATCACCTGATGGGGAAGAGTCATGGGGGAATTACCCGGCTGACGCAACAGCTGCATCAGACCTGCCCCATAATTGAGCTGCTTTAAGGTACCGGAATCCAAATCTCCTCCAAACTGGGAAAATGTCTGCATTTCACGATATTGAGCTAAGTCCAGACGAATGCTTCCTACTGATTTTTTCATAACATTTGTCTGTGCCGAGCCACCTACACGAGATACAGACAGACCCACATGAATGGCAGGACGCTGTCCCGAAAAGAATAAGTTGCTTTCCAAAAACAGTTGCCCGTCTGTGATGGAAATAATGTTAGTAGGAATATAGGCAGATACATCACCGGATTGTGTTTCTACAATGGGAAGTGCAGTAATGCTGCCGCCTCCCAGGGAATCAGAAAGCTGGGCTGCCCGTTCCAGTAAACGTGAATGAAGATAAAATACATCGCCGGGATAAGCCTCCCGGCCCGGGGAGCGTTCTAACAACAAACTGAGAGTACGATAGGCAACAGCGTGTTTACTAAGGTCATCGTAGACAATCAATACATCTCTGCCATGATACATAAAATATTCAGCAATGGCACAGCCGGAATAAGGTGCCAGATACTGTAAAGAAGCAGGATCACTGGCAGGAGAGGATACGACCACCGTATAGTCCATGGCATCATATTTCTTTAAGGTGGAAACTGCCTTAGCTACAGAGGAGGCTTTTTGGCCGATGGCCACGTAGATGCAGATTACATTTTTATCCCGTTGATTAATGATGGTATCTGTGGCAATCGTGGTTTTTCCTGTTTGTCTGTCACCGATAATTAATTGTCGTTGTCCTTTTCCGATAGGAAACATGGAATCAATAGCAAGAATTCCGGTTTCCATAGGTCTGTTCACGGATTTTCTTTGAATAATTCCCGGAGCCGGACGTTCAATGGGGTAATATTCCTTAGCAGCAATATCGGGACCGCCATCAATGGGAAGGCCAAGAGGATCTACAATACGTCCCAGGATTTTGGGACTGATGGGTATGCCGGCAGTACGGTTAGTACTGATCACCCTGCTTCCTTCATAGATTTCGGAATCGCTGCCGAAAAGTACAATTCCGTTGGTACCGTCAGAACGGATATCCTGAACCATACCCTTGACTCCGGAATCAAAGAGTACTACATCACCATAGCGTACTTTATGAAGACCATTAATAGTGGCAATACCATCGCCTACGGTAGATACAAAGCCAACAGGTTCATGACCGACATGAAGCTCAAAATTTTCAATACCTTCCCTCAGGAGAGAAATGATGTGAGCCGGATCATGTCCTTTGGCTAAGGAAAGAAAGGATTTTCTCAGCTGTCTGATTCGGCCAAGGGTACTCCAATCATAGCTTTCGTCATTGACAAAGATACGGAAGCCTCCAATCACACCGGGAGTTTTTTTAATAATAAAATCAATATCATCCGCCTCATATTCGGAAAGAAAGAAGCTGCGAAGCTTTTCCAGCTGATAATCCAGGGGAGGGGTAACACACTGAATTTCTACAGTAAGTATGACTTTTTCCTGTTCATTTTCATCAAAATTACTTTTTATCATATTTGGTCCTCTCTCTTACCAGGGTATCTTCTGCCAGACGAATAAATTCATCATATAATTCAATATTACGATCGGCAGTTACAGTATCGCTGAGAAGCTTTCCGGCAGCAGATACTACCAGCTCGCTAAGCTCGGTTTGTGCAGCAGATAAAATAGCTCCTTTTCTTGCTTCTGCCTCTAATTCCGCTTCCTGAAGAAGCAGGGCAGCTTTTTCTTTTGCCTCTTTTATATAACCGGCAGAAATCTGAGCCCATTCTTTTTCTGAATCCGTTTTTTGTTTTGCTATTTTTTCCCTGGCATCTTCCAAAAGTTGTTCGTATTCTGCGCGAAGACGTTGGTTTTTGCTGGAAGCCTCTTCATTTTGTTTTGCCAGCAGAGCAAAATGCTCCTCCCGTGCTGCCAGAAACTTTGTAATGGGATTAAATAAAAGAAGAGTTAACCCGCCGGCTAAAAGAATAAAGTTAAATAAATGAAGTAATACCTGTAAAAAATCAATATTAAGGGGCATATTTCACATCTCCTAAAGTACAAAGATAATTAAAATGGCAATAACAAGAGCATAGATAATGGCGGTTTCGATAAAAACAATACCAAGCATCATGGTGGAATTAATCTTATTTGCCATTTCCGGTTGACGGGCCATACTTTCTGCACATTTTCCAATGGCTGTACCCATGGCAAGAGCACCTCCCGTACCTACCAGTCCCACAACGATGGCAGAAGCAATAGCTTTGGCGGAAATAACCTGACTGTTACCGGCAGTATCCTCAGCTATATTACTTACCTCTTCGTGAGAAGCTGCTTCAGTCTGAGATGCCTGAACGTTTGTGGAGTAAACTGTAAACATTGCAAGGGTAATGGCGATTGCCATAAGGAAGGGGATTATTCTTTTCATTTTCATTTCCTCTCTTTTCTTATTCTAAACATTCTTAACAGCATTTTAGGTTTTCTTTGAAGATTTTGGCTCTGCAGCTTCTCCATAAAAAATGGAAACTAAGGTGGCCAGTACGTAGGCCTGAACAAGAGCATGTATCAGAGTAAACATAACTCCCACAATTACCGGTAAGACAAAGCTTAAGGAGACGTAATAATACACCAGCTCTGTTACCAGCAGCCCGCTGAGCAAAGACCCAAACAATCGGAAGCTCATGGAAATCGGAAGGGAGAAATCCTTCAGTACTCCCAAGCATCCTTTCACACCTCCGTGAATGATGCCCGCACCAAGAATAATGGAATAGCTGAGAATTCCCATGGCTATGGCAGCATTGATATCAGATACAGGTGCCGGCAAAGAAAAAGAAAGCTGATTGGTTGTCAGCCAGGGTACCCCTAATAACTCAAATAAGGTTCCGAAAAAAAGATAAATACCTGCACTGAAAATATAAGCTCCGATAAAACGTGGGCGATGAGGGCTGTTGGCTGAAGCCATATCGGTAAAAAAGGTAACTGTCAGCTCCAGGATGTTTTGAAATTTTCCGGGAACCATGGTAAACCGGGGAATCGCAAAAATTCTGATGAGCAGGGCTGAAAGTAAAAGCAAGGCGGTAACCATATAAGCGGAAATCACTGCCGGATTAACAAGAAGACCAAAGAAAGACATCTTATTATGCTCATGCAGAACACCATCCCTCATAACCAGTTGTATATTTTCGTGTTTAGAGTCTGGCGGCCATAAAAAAAATATCCCCATCAGGATCATGATGAGGATTATTATCCAAAGAATAATGAAAATTCTTTTGTATTTATACTTATTCATTATATCACTCTCCATCCATGAAGTAAATTGTACAACTTTTTTGGCTAAAGAATGGTAAAAGTTAGAAAATTTTATCTTCGTAATTCATACGATAGCCCACACCGGGTTCATTGGTAATATAGTTATTTTCTTGTGATTTTAAGGCCAGTTTTTTTCTTATATGAGCCATGTTTACCTGAAGCTTTTTGATGCTGCCTTTATTGGAATATCCCCAAATTTCTTTAATGATGGAAGTGTAGGACATCATTTTACCGCAATGCTCGGACAGCAGGGCAAGAATATTATACTCTGTTTGGGAGAAGCTGATTTCCTCTCCCTGTATAAAAACCTGACGGGCATCATAGTTGATGGTAAGATCGTATACATGAAAAATATGATCGGGAAGACCCAGGGAAGAGGCATTATGGCGATAATTACGTAAATACATACGAAGTCTGGCCAGAAGCTCCGGGAAGCTAAAGGGCTTTGTGATATAATCATTGGCACCGCTGTCAAGGACTTTCACCTTAGTAGAATCATCAGTGCACAGAGAAAGTACAGCAATTGGAATAAAGGAAGACTCCCGAATATTGGTGAGAAAGCTTAAACCATCCCCGGAAGGAAGGTCTAAATCCAGAATTACCAGATCAGGCTGATGGGAAGGAAATAATGTTTTGGCAAGACAGCAGGTATCTGCAGTAATCACCTGATAATGCTCGGCTTCCAGTAAAGATGTCAGAGCTGTACTAAGTTGGTGATCATTTTCTATAAGCAATATTTTATATTTATTATTAGTCACAACAATATCCTCCCGGGTTTAAAAAAAACCTCAACGATTAAATCGTTGAGGTTTTTAGCAGGGCTACAAGGATTCGAACCTTGAGATGACGGAGTCAGAGTCCGTTGCCTTACCGTTTGGCGATAGCCCTATATTGATCTGTCTGCTGAGCACTTAATCATACTACTATACTTTTAAAAATAATGCAAGTCTTTTTTTATATTTTTTTCATTTTATTAAATTTGTCTTTAATGGTATATTTTTTTAAAAAAATAA
>JAFYWD010000166.1 GCA_017558205.1 Lachnospiraceae bacterium
CACTTTCTCCTCTTCAGAGAAGGTCTCAGGTGCATAGTGATATACTCTGGCCAGCTGCTGAATGGGAACTGTCATAATTTCCTGCGAGCCACCCTTCTCGGCCTGCAGCCCTTCCTTCATTCCAAAATTTAAACAATAGGACAACACCAGAGGAAGAAGGAGTAAAAGCAGGTATTTCAGCTTTCCATCCCATTTCTTATTTCGGCTTATCAGACATACCGCCGCCATAATAAAAAACCATACTGCATAGGCATACATCCCATTATTCCGAAACAGCATCATAAGGGTGGCCGATATTATGAATACCAATAAATCCTTCTTATGTTGAAAAATCCCCTGTTCTTTTTCGCAAAGCTGTAAAAGCTTCACCAGGGTCAATAGTAAAAATACCGTAAAATAAGTATCCTTGGCGGAGCATACTGCATACATAGGTATTACCGGAAACAGACCATAGAATAGTAAGCCTATAATCTCAGTCAAAGGATGCCTGAGCTTTCCTCTCACATATTCCAGGGTATAGGATAGCACAGCAGCCATAACTATCATCTGTAAAATAGTGTAAAATGCAATTCCTGCATTATAGCTGCCAAACAGCTTTTCTCCCAGTACTACTGATTTCCCCAGAAGCAGTACATGAATTAATGGATGATGAGTTGTATAGCTTCCCGTATCTGCCTGGGTAAATTCCTCCAAAGCATCATAAACAAAGGCTCCCGGATAAAAGGCAAGAAAAACCGGTAACCAGCAAAGCAGAATCAACAGAGTATTCCGAAGCCGGTGAGAAGCTTTTTTTCTCTCACTTTCTGTCCACTCTTTACTCCCATTCTTTGTCCTGTCCTCTATCAGCTGCCAGCCTGCTTCCAAAAATGGCCTGAAAAAAATAGTACAAAAAATCAATATCAGATAATGACTAAGCTTTGTAACATTAAAATTTTCCACTGCCTCCAGTTCTTTTCCCAGCACTAAAAACAAAGAAAAAAGAAAAGAAAGCACCAAGGCTGTTATTCTTCTTCTCTTATCCTTTTCCAGTCCTTTCTCTGCTTTTACATAGAAAAAAGATCCTGCCAAAAGAAAAATAAAGCTGTGCATACTATGGCTGTAGATCACCTGATCTCTTCCTAAAAGCCGGGCTGTGGGAAGTGTCAGGGAAAATGCCAGGGCACCCATCATGCCAAAGATCCATGGCAGTATTTTTTCTCTCCAATTGTTTTCCTCAAGATACTTTTTTATTTCAGTCATCATTTTCTCTCATTATTCTTTATCCTTATCCTCTTGGAACTTATTGCCTTCTACCATTTCCCTTACTACAAACTGGGGAGCATTATTGATACAGATATAGATTCTTCCGATATATTCCCCTATCAGCCCCATCATCAATAACACCATTCCCCCAATAAACATCAGGGCTGACATCAGTGAGCTGAAGCCGATGGGTACCTCAGGTACCAAAAACTTTTTCAAGATAGTATAAATTCCGTAGCCAAAGCCAGCCAGGGCAAACAAGGACCCACTGACAGTAGCAATACGTAATGGCTTGGTACTAAAGGCAGTAAAACCATTAAACCAAAGTGCCAGCAGCTTTCTGAAA
>JAFYWD010000167.1 GCA_017558205.1 Lachnospiraceae bacterium
CACTTTGCTCCTTATCCAGAAGAAGCTCCTTGATATTATACCGGTCTAAGGCTTTATGTGCCATAATATTCACTGATTGTTCTATTCTTAAAAATAAGTTATTGAGATTGGCTGCCTCCTGATGACAGGCAGCATTCATGGTACTGGCCGTATTTCTGTCAGTGGCACTGGTAGTATAATAGAGCCCAAAGCCCCCCATTACACATGTTGCAAATAAAATCCCCAACAAGGTCAATATGGTAATTTTAGTTTGGATAGAATTAAAATAATTTTTCATAAAATTTCTTCCTCCCCCTACCTGATACCGTTAACAGTTACTGATAATAATTTAACAATTCAAATCATGCTTAGAATCATTATAACACATAAGTTTTAAAAAAAACCTTTTTTTTGCAATTTGTTCAAAATTCTGCAAAAAATACTGTAAAAAAGCTACAAAATATGTTTTTTTCATGCCTTTTCACCATTTTTCTTTGTTAAAATCCATGAAATCCAATTTTTGTTTTTTCGGTAATAGATTTTACAACAGTGTAATAAAATGATAGAATACAATTGTAATAAAATCTAAAATCTTGAATGGAGGTATTATTATGAGAAGATTATTTGTATTTTTTCTATGTATCGTTATGATGATGTCTTCTTTAGCAGGCTGCGGAAATACTACTTCCACCTCTACCGTAGAAATACCGGAAGCAGCCACCGAAGAACCAGTCACTACAGAAGCCGCCGAAGAAACTCCTCCTGTTTTTAACGGAGAAAAGTCAGAGGTTCTGGTTTGGCTCTATGCGGCAGACAGTATGGATGCTTATGTGAATGAATCCTTTTATGAAAGAATTCAGGCAGCCCTTCCTCAATATAACGTTACTGTAGAAATCATTACCGGCACCGGTGAAGACATGGAAAAAAAATATATGGCTTCAAAGGAACAGGGAATCATTCCTGATGCCATGTACGTGATCTTATCTACTTTTGGTAATTTCGGTACTAAGGGTGAATGGTTAGTACTGGATGATTATATGCAGGATTGGGAAGGTGCAGAGGATATTATGAGAGCCAGTCTTGCCATGGGACAATTATCCGGAAGCTATTCAGGAATCGGCAGTACACCCGCTCCTTCTGTTTTGGTTTATCGTACCGATTACTTTGAGGAAGCAGGTCTTGATCCTAAAGCACCGCCTACTAATTGGCAGGAACTGGAGGAATATGCCCTTAAACTTACTAAAAAGGGAGCAAACGGAGAACTTATGGTTGCCGGTTTGGATATTCCCACCACTGACAATTACGGAAACTTTTCTTTCCCTTTTATGAGAATGAACGGAGCCCTGGTGGTAGATGAAGCCACCTCTTTACCAGCCTTTACAGAGCTTGAGGTTATTGAAACTTTAGAATATCTGTCCCGACTTTCGTCCAAAGGAATTTCTTATTCTTATAACTGGCAGGATGCTGCCAACATTCCCTTTTTAAAGGGTAACAGTGCCATGAGCTTTATTAATTTGGATCGTTACATGCAGCTGATTAAGGAGCAGCCGGAATTAAAGGACAAAATCAGCATTGCTCTTCCCATGGGGGATGAATTGGTGACTTCCTTTTGCGGCTACCGTATGATGACCATACCCGCTACAGCCAAGAACCCTGACGGTGGCTGGGAGGTTATTAAGTTCATTATGAGTAAGGAGGAAATGCAGCTGCGTGTTGAAAATTACGGAGTTATTCCTGTAAGAAAATCGCTGATGGAAACTTATGAAGCCCTACATCCTGAAATTGGTCGAAGTGTTCTGGAAACGGTATCTGTAGGTAAGGGTGCCTTCCTTGTTCCCTGGGTATCTACCATGTATCAATATTACGGGCCTGCTTATGAGGCTGTTATGAAGGGTGAAAAAACACCGGTTCAAGCTATGGAGGAGGTTCAAAACAGTATTCTTTCCGAAATCAATCCTTAGGGTCTAAGTTTTGCGAAAGGAGATTTTATGCTTGTAACTATTACTGATGATTTTGATTTAAAAAAAATTGCTGCCAGCGGTCAGTGCTTTCGCGTGAAAGAATTTGAAGATGGTCTCTTCCGCTTTATTACCGGGAATCATATCCTTTACATAAAAAAATGTGAGGAGCAGCTTTATGAGATAAGCTGTTCCTCCACTGAATGGGAAGAAATATGGTTTTACTATTTTCATTTAGACAGAAGCTATGAAGAGGTTCGAGGACGTATAGGGGTAAGAGACAAATACTTACGAAAGGCTTCTGAAGAAGGAAGAGGCATCCGGATTCTAAAGCAGGATCCCTGGGAGATGGTCATTACCTTTATTATTTCCCAGCAAAAAACCATTCCCTCCATAAAATCCTGTGTAGAAGCTCTCTGTCTCAATTATGGAGATAAAATTACTACTGCCTATGAAGAGATTTATACCTTTCCTACCGCCGAACAGCTGTGCCCTGCAACAATTGAGGAACTAAGAGAATATAAGCTGGGATATCGTGCTCCTTATATTTCTGATGCTACCCATAAAATCAGCTCTTCAAAGGTCGATCTTCAGGATTTGTATACCAGAAGTGATAAAAAGGTTTTTGAAACCTTAAAGCAGATTTCCGGTGTTGGTGATAAGGTAAGTAACTGCATCTGTCTTTTTGCTTACGGCCGTACACGACTGGCTCCTGTGGATACCTGGATTAAAAAGGTCATTGAGAAGGAATATAAGGGAAAAAATCCCTTTCCAAGATATAAGGATGCTGCCGGCATTATGCAGCAATATATTTTTTATTATGCTTTAACCCATAAAAAAGAGCTGGCATAAATACTATTTAAAAAGGGCGTAACCCCATTACAAGGTTACGCCCTTTTCTATGTTCTTTTATAAGTTACTGATCGTCTTTCACCCAGTAAGCTTACTTAATAGTTGTGGTATTAACCACTTTTAAAAGATAGCCTTCAGCCAGTCAATTATAGATCTGCCGCCAATCTTGAAGGTTACTGTCTTAATTCCGCCGTATTCTCCAACACCTCTGATCGTTACTTTTGCAGTTCCCATCTTCACGTTGTTAATATAGCTTCCTTCTACGATTTCGATATTCTTTCCTTCACCTTCCATGGTAAGTGTTGCACCATTTAAGGTTTTTGTCTTAAAGTCAGCGTCACTGTCAATGAATACAGGCTTTCCTGTGTACTGCTGAGAGTTGATCTGGATTTTAGCTTTACTGATATCTTTAGATTTTTCAATAATACTGTAAACTCCAACAACCTCTCCGGTATAGTTACCTGACATAGCTACTTTAATCTGAACCTTTCCACCAACGGGAACAACGTCTGTATCCTTTAACTTGTCATTTACCTGAAGAGTTCCTGTATAACCTTCCGGTAATTCATATACAGTATATTCTGCATCCTTCAGCTTCGCATCTGCTGCTGCCAATGCCTTACCGTCTGAATCCCATACCTTGAAGCTCTGCTTCCAGCTATTCTTCTTGGTCTTCTCATTGAATACCTTATCGTTTACAACTACCCAGACACCATTTCCATTATCTGCACTTACAGGCTTAGCAACAATCGTAAATTCTTTCTTTACGGTACCTGTATAATTGCCTTTACCTTTAATCTCTACCAAACCAGTTCCGGGCTGCTTATTATTCTTATAGGTAACTGTATAATCTCTTCCTTCTACCAGAAGAATATTAGCATTCTTAACTGTAACCACAGGCTTCGCACCACCCTTGGTATAGTAAACATTAGTTCCTTCATCATAAGCAATACCAAAGCTGTATCCACTGAGTTCTGCATCAGATAAAGGTACAGCTGTAATCTTAAATGTCAGCTTCTTGGTTCCTGTAACACCGCTTTCCGGTCTTCCTGTAAGAATAACGGTAGCTGTTCCTTTTGCCACATTCTTTTCGTAGGTTGCAAAATAATTTTCAGCTGTCAGTGTTTTTTCAGGTAACTTATCACTTACCCTTGGAACTTTAAGAGTTACTACCGGATTACCATTTTGATCTGCCTGAGCAAGCGGATCAAGCTCATATCCGGTAAATACCTGAGAAACAAGACCAGTTGCTTTTACCTTAGCCATGTTATAGCCGTTAATTTTAAAGGTAATTCTCTTGGCTCCTACAAATGTCATTCCATCTTTTGTAGTTCCGTTAGCTGTAAGAATTATAGAAGCTGTTCCTGCAGCCTGATTATTTTCATAGCTGATGGTAAAGTCTGTCTCCGGATATAAGGTTGTCTTCTTATAGGTTACCTTAAGATCCTCTACCTTCTGGCTTACTTCTTCTCCGGTATAGTCAAGTGCTTTTACGCCCTTTACTGTTACCTTTGACATAGGAACTACATTCTTAGAATCTACAATCTGTAAGGTAATATGTCTTGTTCCCTCAAAGTTACCTTTTCCTTCTACTGTTAAATCATAGGTTCCTACAGAAGAAAACTCCTTCTTCTCCAGATATTCTTTTACAGTAAAGTCTTTGTTATTCTTTAAGGTTTTTCCTGTTATAGACCAAAGAACAGAAGGTGCAGGAGACTGTTTTTTGCCATTTCCTACTACTACAAGATTATCAATAGCAAATACATATTCATCTCCGGATGTTTCTTCGATATCTGCTCTTTCAATTCTAAAGAACAGGCTCTTTGTTCCGGTATAGTTGCCCTTCATCTTAAGAACAACCTGAGGAGCTTTTGCTGCTACAAAATCACCATAGCCTTTTGTTGTTTTAGGAGCATTCTTATAAGCTTCTTCGTATCCTTCCAGATCTTCATCGGTATACTCGTAAGCGTTAGTATTGTTCTTATAGGAGATGGTATAGTCAACATTCTCAATTAAGAGCTGATCTCCGTCATATACCTTCAGGGTCTGTGTAATCTTGGAGCCTGTGTATACCTTATCTTCAAGACCGGATACCCAGATGTCTTCCTGTGAAGAATCATTTCCTGAATTAATATCTTCTTCAAAGGTAGCACTCTTTAACTTATAGTTAGCTGCTTTTTCAGTATTCTTTAATGCTACTGTTACTACAACCTTACCATCTTCCATAGTTCCTACTCTGGTTACGGAAGCTGTATAATCTACATCAATGTCTAAAGTTTCTCCATCAGCCAGTCCCTCGAAGATTACATGATTTACGTATGGTTCCGGTACAGGCTGTTCTTCGCCGGATTGCCATGTTATACCTGCTACTGCAATAGTAAGCTCTGCTTTCTCAATGGTAAATGCAAGAAGATTACTTTCAACAGATGAGTTAAGCGCCTCTGAAGTCAATACTGCCTTCACATAGTAGCGTCCTGCATTTTTAGGAGCCTGTGGGATTTCATTACGTCCCTGTGCATCTGTGTAGAACTTATAGGAAGTTGTACCTTCCTGCCCCTTGGTATCCAAGGTAAGCGTGGTAGGATCTACTGCTACACCATCATAGGCTTTTGTCAGACTACCGGAAAGAAGGAGATCCTCCATTGCCCAATCTGCTTCAATCTCTTTTGTAAATGCATTTTTACTAAATACATAATTGTTAGCAAGAGCAGTATCCTTAAGTACTACTGTAGCTGTAACATCTACCTTACCGGCTTTTGTCTTAATCTCTGTACTTAAGCTGTAGTCTACATCTTTTACAAGTGTTTCTCCTGAGATAACACCTGAA
>JAFYWD010000168.1 GCA_017558205.1 Lachnospiraceae bacterium
TTGCGGACTTCCCTATTATAGAGGAGAGGTGATAACAGATAAGGAGGAGCTGACCTTACAGACTCCGGAAAGCTTTTGGAAAAGATTTCAGATAAAGATAAAGGTAAGGCATGAGGTAGAAGCCATTAATATAGAAGATAAAACAGTAACCGTTAAAAATTTGGAGACAGGGGAAAGCTTTCAGGAGAGCTATGATAAGCTGATTCTCTCTCCCGGGGCAAAAGCAATTATGCCTAAAGGAGCTTACAAAAAGGAGAGAGTTTTTAGTCTGAGAACAGTAGAAGATACCTATAAAATTTATGATTTTGTAAAAGAAAAGCAACCGAAAACAGCAGTAATAGCAGGTGGCGGCTTTATCGGAATTGAGCTGGCTGAAAATCTTCATGAGTTGGGAATCAGGGTAACCATGGTACAAAGATCAGATCATCTGCTTCCTGCCATTGATTATGATATGGCCTCCTTTTTACATACGAAGTTAAGATCAAAAGGGATTGAGCTGGTATTAAACAGTGCCGTAAAGGAAATCGAAGAAGATAAGGATAAGATAAGGGTACAGGCCGGAAACTTGCTTTTAGAAGCTGATATGGCCATTATGGCACTGGGGGTAGAGCCTGACAGTAAGCTGGCAAAAGAAGCCGGCCTGCAGCTTGGAAGCAAAGACAGCATTGTGGTAAACGATAAAATGGAAACCTCTGTAAAGGATATCTATGCGGTAGGAGATGCTGTAGAAGTGAACCATTTTATTACCGGGGAGAAGGCATTGATACCCCTGGCGGGTCCGGCCAATAAGCAGGGCAGAATTGCAGCAGATCAGATTTGCGGTCTGGACAGCAGATTTCAGGGATCCCAGGGTTCTTCCGTAATTAAGGTTTTCGATATGACGGTGGCTTCTACGGGTATTAATGAAAAGCTGGCAAAAAAAGCAGGACTTTCCTATGATAAGGTATATCTTTCTCCCATGAGTCATGCCGGCTACTATCCCGGCGGAACAGTAATGACCTTAAAGGTTATTTTTGAAAAACATACCTATAAATTATTAGGTGCTCAGATTATAGGTAACGAAGGTGTGGATAAGAGGATAGATGTATTGGCTACAGCCATGCATGCCGGATTAACAGCCCTTCAGCTAAAGGATTTGGATTTGGCCTATGCCCCTCCCTATTCCTCTGCCAAGGATCCGGTAAATATGGCCGGTTTTATGATAGAAAATATTGCCAATGGAAATATTAAGCAGTATTTTTGGGAAGAAATGAAGGAGCTGGAAGAAAAAGAGGCCGGTATTTTCCTGGATACCAGAACACCGGGAGAAGTAAAAAGAGGAATGGCCCCGGGCTATCGTCATATTCCGGTGGATGAATTGCGTGACAGAATTCATGAGCTGGAAAAAGGGAAGCCGGTATATGTGATGTGCCAAAGTGGTCTGAGAAGCTATATTGCATGCAGAATTTTACAGCAGCATGGCTACGACTGTTATAATTTTGCAGGAGGCTATCGTTTGTACAGCTCTGTTTATAAAGAGCAAGAGACAGCAGTAAAAGCAATGCCCTGCGGGCTTGAAATAGAATAAAAATAAAAAATCAGACAATGCCACAAATAAAACAAAAAAGTTGTGAAATAATAGAAAATATAATATAATTATTTCAACACTATATCAAAGGAGGGCATTGGGATGAAAAGAATAGGAATGTTAACAAGCGGTGGAGATTGTCAGGCATTAAATGCTGCTATGCGTGGAGTAGTAAAATCAGTATTAAACAGTGGAGAACAGGTAGAAATTTACGGATTTTTAGATGGCTATAAGGGATTGATCTATAGTAATTTCAGGATGCTGACCTGGTCTGATTTTTCCGGAATTTTAACAAAGGGAGGAACTATTTTAGGAAGCAGCCGTACTCCTTTTAAGACCATTAAGGATCCTGATGAAAATGGTTTGGATAAAGTGGATGCCATGCTGCAGACCTACCACAAATTAAGACTGGATTGTCTGGTAGTTTTGGGAGGTAACGGTACTCATAAAACAGCCAACCTTTTACGTCAGGAGGGCTTAAATGTAGTAACTCTGCCTAAGACCATAGATAATGATTTATATGGAACCGATATGACCTTCGGCTTCCAGAGTGCAGTTGATATTGCTACCGATTGTATTGATATGATTCATACCACAGCCTCCAGTCACGGTCGTGTATTTATCGTGGAAGTAATGGGTCATAAGGTGGGTTACCTTACCCTGAATGCAGGAATCGCAGGAGGAGCAGATATTATTTTAATTCCTGAAATTCCTTATGATATTGATAAAATTGTAGATAAGATTAATGAAAGAAATGCCAAGGGAAGCAGATTTACCATTCTGGCGGTAGCTGAAGGTGCCATTTCGAAAGAAGATGCCAAGCTTTCCAAAAAAGAATATAAAGAGAAGATGAAAAATTATAAGTACCCCTCTGTATCCTATGAAATTGCAGATAAGATTTTGGAAAAAACAGGAAAAGAGGTACGCGTAACAGTGCCGGGTCATACCCAGCGAGGAGGAAGTCCTTGTCCTTATGACAGAGTTTTTGCCAGCCGTTTAGGTGCAGAGGCAGGGAAGCTGATTCTCAAGGGAGAATACGGATTCATGGTAGGCTACAGGAATAGGGAAATCGTAAAGGTTCCTTTGGAAGAGGTTGCCGGTAAGCTGAAGATGGTAGATCCTAAATCTGCTATTATTAAGGAAGCAAAAATGTTAGGAATTAGTTTTGGTGATTAATTAATAGAAAGGCTGTCAAAATACCTGGCAGCCTTTTTTGTGTATCAAGGAGATAATTAGAGATGGGGTGTTTTCATCATAATGCTTGTAAGCCTTTATAGGAATGTGATATAAATAAAAGGAAATACTAAAAAGAAAACGGAGAAAAAGAGAATGTCCTATACAGCTCTTTATCGTAAGTTCAGGCCGGATCATTTTAAGGATGTGAAGGGACAGGACCATATAGTAACTACATTAAAAAATCAGATAGAAGCAGACCGTATCGGTCATGCCTATTTATTTTGCGGTACCAGAGGAACAGGGAAAACCTCTATTGCCAAGCTTTTTGCAAAAACAGTTAATTGTGAAAATCCCATAGATGGAAGTCCCTGCGGTAATTGTACTTCCTGCAAGGCTATAGCGGCCGGTGCCAGCATGAATGTAATAGAAATTGATGCTGCCAGTAATAATGGTGTAGATAATATCCGTGAAATTGTAGATGAGGTTTCCTACTCTCCGGCAGAGGGAAAATATAAGGTATACATTATCGATGAGGTTCATATGCTTTCCATCGGGGCCTTTAATGCCCTGTTAAAAACTCTGGAGGAGCCGCCTTCCTATGTAATTTTTATTTTGGCAACTACAGAAGTTCATAAAATTCCTATCACCATTCTATCCCGTTGTCAGAGATATGATTTTAAAAGGATCGGTATCGATACTATTGTGGAACGAATGAAGGAGCTGATGGATTCAGAAGGGGTTAAGGTAGAAGAAAAAGCCCTGCGTTTTGTGGCAAAAACAGCAGATGGTTCCATGAGGGATGCCCTGAGTCTTTTGGATCAGTGTATCGCCTTTCACTATGGAAAGGAATTGACCTATGAGAAGACTCTGGATGTTTTGGGAGCAGTAGATACAGAAATTTTTGGTGATTTATTAAGTAAAATCCTTGCAGGAAATGTATTGGGCTGTATTCAGCTTCTGGAAGAGATGATTATGCAGGGAAGAGAGCTGGTTCAGTTTGTAACTGATTTTACCTGGTATTTAAGGAATTTGCTTCTGATAAAAACATCTGATAATATGGAGGATATTTTAGATGTTTCGGGAGAAACCTTAAAAAGGATGCAGCAGGAGGCAGAAGCGATTGAGCCCTCCGCCCTTTTTCGTTACATCAGAATATTTTCGGAAACTGCTTCCAGGCTAAAATATTCTTCTGCAAAAAGAATTTTATTAGAAATTACGTTAATTAAGCTTTGTAAACCGGAAATGGAAATCCACTCCGATGCTATTGTTGAGAGAGTCAGAAGGATTGAGGAGCAACTGGAAAAAGGGATTATCAGGGAAAGAGAATATTCTGCAGAGCAGCCTTCTCCAACAGAAGGTAAAAAAGAAATAAAAAAGGAGCTTCCAAAGGCAATACCGGAAGAGATTAAAGAGGTTGTACAAAAATGGCAGGGAATTATCCAAAATGCCCATATGCCTATGAGGCAGTATCTGAAAACCTCCAGGTTAAGCATGGGGGAAAATCAAAAGCTGGTTCTTGTAGTAGAAGACGGTGTATCCTCTGATTACTTTGTAAGGAATGAGGAAAATAAGGAAGCGGTAATCCGACTGATTGAGGATTACATTGAACGAAAGGTAGAACTGGATATTCGGGTTTTACAGTATAATACCAGTTTTGAAGAAAACTATATTGATCTGGCAAAGATCATTAATATAGAAATAGAAGAAGAGGAATAAAAGGAGATTATAATTATGGCTAAAAGAGGTGGTTTTCCCGGAGGAATGCCCGGAAATATGAATAATCTGATGAAGCAGGCACAGAGAATGCAGCGTCAGATGGAAGAAAGTCAGAGAGAAATGGAAACAAAGGAATTTACTGCAAAAGCAGGTGGAGGAGCAGTGGAAGTTACGGTAACAGGTAAGAAGGTTGTTACTTCTGTTGTATTATCCCAGGATGTAGTAGATCCTGATGATGTGGAAATGTTACAGGATTTAATTATTGCTGCCACCAATGAAGCGATGAAAATGGCAGATGAAGCCTATGCGGCAGTAATGGGACAGATGACAGGCGGCTTTGGCGGAGGATTTCCATTCTAATGGAATTATATAGTGGTTACATCAATAAATTAATTGAAGAGCTTAGCGGCTTGCCGGGAATCGGTGAGAAATCAGCTTCCCGTCTTGCCTTTCATTTAATTCATATGCCCAAGGCAAAGGTAGAAAGACTGGCCAGAACCATTGTAGAGGCAAAGGAACATGTGCAGTATTGCAGAGAATGCTATACCTTAACAGATCAGGAAATTTGTCTGATCTGTGCCAACGAAAAAAGAGATCATACTACTATTATGGTATTGGAAAATACCAGGGATCTGGCGGCCTATGAAAAAACAGGAAAATATGAAGGGGTTTATCATGTTCTCCATGGGGCCATTTCACCTATGATTGGAATCGGCCCTTCAGATCTGAAGCTGAAAGAGCTGCTTCAGAGGCTGCAGGGAGATATTAAGGAAGTTATCATAGCTACGAATTCCAGTCTTGAAGGGGAAACTACAGCAATGTATATCAGCAAGCTGATTAAACCCACGGGAGTAAAGGTTACAAGAATTGCCAGCGGCGTTCCCGTAGGAGGAGATTTGGAATATATTGATGAAGTTACCCTGCTGAGAGCTTTGGAAGGAAGAATTGAATTATAAGAGGCAGATGTCAGGGAGACTGTTAAAAGCAGCTGCATCAAAGAAAATATGGGAGGTTACAATTGTGACAAAAAGAAGCTTTGGAAAAACAAAAGAAGGAAGAGAAGTATTTTTATATACCTTAACAAATAATAAAGGGGTAAAAGCAGAGATTACCAACTATGGAGCAAATCTTGTAAATCTGGTGGTTTTGGATGGAGAAGGCAAAGAAAGGGATGTGGTGCTAGGCTTTGATGATGTATCAGGCTATGAAAGCAATCCCAGCTTTTTTGGTGCCCTGATTGCCCCCAGTGCTAACAGAATTGCAAAGGCCTGCTTTACGATTGATGGAAAAACCTATGAATTAAAAAAGAATAACGGGCCAAATAATCTTCACAGTGACGAAGAGCTGGGCTCCCATAAAAGAATCTGGGATGTTAAGGAAGGGGAAAATGAAGTAACCTTTATTTTAAAATATAAAGATGGGGAGCTGGGCTTTCCGGGAAACAGAGAGTTTCAGGTTACCTATTCCTTAAATGAAGAAAATGAATTAAAAATTTCCTATAAAGGAACAAGTGACAAAAATACGGTAATTAATCCTACCAACCATTCTTATTTTAATTTAAAGGGCCATGATCAGGGAAAAATTGAAGACCATACTATCATACTTTATGCTTCCAATTATACACCGGCAGATCAGGAATCTATTCCTTACGGGGATATTGTTTCCGTAGAAGGAACACCTATGGATTTAAGAGAAGAAACTGTAATCGGCGATAAAATAGATTCTGATTTTGAACAGTTGAATTTTGCAGCCGGATACGACCATAACTGGGTAACAGATAATTATGATAAAAAGGTTAGAAAAATTGCGGTAGTAAAATCTCCTGCCAAGGATTGTGTAATGGAGGTTTATACAGATTTACCCGGCGTACAGTTCTATGCAGGAAACTTTATTGATGAACAGAAGGGAAAAAATGGGGCAGGGTACACAAAAAGAAGCGGTCTTTGCTTAGAAACCCAGTGTTATCCTGATTCCATCAATAAAGAAAATTTCCCGTCCGTAGTTTACGGACCTGAGAAAGCCTTTGAATCAGTAACTATTTATAAGTTTGTATAAATATATAAGGCAAAAGAAATTTACATGTCCATTGAAACACAAAAAGAAGAAAAAGTTCCTGTAGCTTTTTCTTCTTTTTTTATAGAAATTTTACAGAACAGAACGATGATTACAGGAAAGGTCAGAAAATGACGATTGTCCGGGATAGATTTTGACAAAATCCGCAGAAAAACAATGCTATATTTTAAAGCAAAAAAGGCGGTAAAATTTATGGATACCAAACATAGTCATTTAGTACAAATGGGTGAAGTGGGACAAGCAATAACCTTCTATTTTGAAGATTATGCCCATACCTATTTAAAAAAGCAGGAAGGAAAGGACAGGCTCTATCTTTACGGAGAGCTGGAGGAAGAAGAACAAAAGAAGCTTTATATCTATGGAGTAGCAGAGGAGCCTAAATTAGAGCAGGAATATTTTAAAGAGTATCGTCCTCTGGGGTATCTGATAAAAAGCGAAAACAGCTTGCTCTGGTATTATGAAAAAAAGGAAAAAGAAATCAAGGGCTATTACATATTTTATGCTACCAATAAGTCCATGCAGGAATATTTGATTCATCAGGGAAGTGAGAAAAAGGAGAAGGAAACGGAAGTAAAGGAAAAAAGAAAAAGGGAGGATATCGGAGAGATTCCCATAAAAGAAGTGCTTTTATCTAAATCCTATGGTAGAGGAAATACTGTTAATAAGGGGAGTCTGCCATGGCTGCCGGCAGCACTGATTCTTTTACTGCTGGTAGGGACAGTAATGTTTTCTGAGAACGGAAAGAAGAAGATAGAGGTCTTTAAAGAAATTGCCAAAGAGGTAGTACTGGAAAATTCAAAAGAGGAAGCGGATATCATAATAGAGGAAAAAAGTATTAATGTTACCGATGATTTAACGGAGGGCTCCAAGATGAACTTGACTGTATCAGAAGATTCTGTTCCGGCAAAAGAGGAGAAGGGGGAAGAAAGTCAGGGAGAAATAATAAATAATCAGGAAGCTGGAGTGGTAGAAGAGGTAACGGAAGAAATTACGGCAGCAGAGGTGATAGCTCAAAGTACGGCAACTCAGATTGAGAAAGAGGTGCAGCAGGCAGCAGAGGAAAAACAACCGGAAGAAATTATAGAAACAAAGGAAAAAGCCATGGAGGAATATGTGGTGAAGGAAGGAGACACCCTGGCAGGAATATGCCAAAGGTATTACGGAACAACGGATAAAATGAAAGAAATCTGTAGTATAAATAATATTCAGAACCAAGATTATATAGCACCGGGTCAAAAACTCTATTTACCAAAATAAGAATCTGTTGTAATCTAATACTGTAATTGTAATTGAAAAGGTTAAGATACAATGGCAAAGATTAGAGAATTTACCCCTAAAAAGGAAAGCAGTAAGAGAGGAATTGAATTTGAACAAAAAATCAAGGTTCATAGACGGGGCCGTGTTTTTAAAATACTGGCAGCAGCAGTTATTTCTGTGGCTATAATCTATGGTATCTATTATTACACATCCAATGCCTCTTACAGCTATTATAATGAAGTGAGCTCTTTTCCAAGAGTCAGCAGCAGCGACAGCGTATGCTTAAATCATAATGGCAGAGTATTAACTTATAGTAAAGATGGTATCAGCAGTATGGATGCCAAAGGAAATACTATCTGGAATGAAACCTACCAGATGCAGAATCCTATCGTAGAAGTAAATGAAAATGCAGTAGCTGTAGGAGATTATAACGGACATATTATTTACGTAATGAACGAAAAGGGAAAAGTAGGGGAGGTGGATACCAACTTACCTATCCGTGATTTTTGTATTTCCAAAACAGGGAATGTGGCTGTAGTGCTTGAGGATAATAAGGCAACCAAGCTGAATGTATATGATGGAAAAGGAAAGCTGTTAGTAGAATCTGAATCCTATATGGACCAGAATGGATATCCTGTAGCAGTAGCCTTATCGGAAGGCGGAGAGGTCATGGAGGTTTCCTATCTTCATGTGGATAGCGGGCAGGTAAAATCCAGTGTAGCCTTCTATAATTTTTCTGCCGTAGGACAAAACAGTATTGACAGACTTGTAAGCGGCAATGAGTATTCAGAGCATATTATCCCATATGTAGGATTTTTTAAAGATGGCGGGGCTTTTGCGGTAGGAAACGGAAGAATCTGTTTTTACAGCGGAGAAGAAAAGCCTGTAAGCCTGGCAGAAAAACTAATATCCGAGGAGATACAATCGGTTTACAGAGGAGATAATCATATAATTCCGGTGTATATTGATACCACAGGTGCAGCTCTATACCGAATAGATGTTTATGATAAGAAGGGAAATATCATTCTTACAAAAACGATTGATATAGAGATTCACGATATTATAGTTCATAATAATAATATTATTTTATACAACGATACAGAATGTATTATGTTGGGGATGTCCGGAAAAGAAAAATACAGAGGCTCCTTTGGTAAAAGTGTAAGTTTATTAATACCTACCAATAAAATCAATAGCTTTTTAATGGTATCACCCACCTCTGTGGACGTAATAGAATTAATGTAGAAAACGAAGGAAGAAAAAATGAACATAACATTAATAGTAGTACTTCTTATTATATTACTAATGGCAGTCAGAGGATATAAGAAGGGAATGACAAAAGAGATTATCGGAATGATCTCTCTGGCAGTTACCTTATTTGTCATATCACTGATTATTGTACTCTATGTCAGCTTTCGTGCAGAAGAAACAAAAAATATAGTTTTTACTATTATTATATTGTTACTGGTAGCAATAGTGTATTCTGTAGTTAAGATATTTCTAAAATCAGCAAAGCTGCTGTCAAAGCTGCCTGTCATTAAAATTATAGATCGATTTCTTGGTATATTTATCGGAGCAGCAGAGGGACTATTGCTTGTATGGCTGCTTTACATATTAAATAGTGCTTCTATCTTTGGAAGTTTAACAGAGGTAATTGCAAGGGATACTGTTTCCAGTCAGATCTTAAGTAAGCTCTGTGAATATAATTATTTATTGAGGATGATTGATGCTTTTTAGAATTAAAACATGAGGTTAGATAAGTAATATCTAATAGTGATAGTAGAATCAATAAAGAAAAACATTGTTAGAAATACAAGATATAGTGGATGAAAAAAATATATGTCAATTGTTATTGACAAAGAAATTGAACAGTGATATTATGTAATTCCACCGCGAAAACGGTGGAATATTTCATATATGGCCACAGATTTTTATGAAACAATTATTTAAAAAAAGTTTTTAAAAAATTTTAAAAAAGTTGTTGACAGAGATAAAAACCTGTGATAGTATAAATAAGCTGTCGCGAGGGAAACCAAGAGACAGAGAACAGAAAGCAGGAAACTGCTGGAAGAACATTGACAATCGAACAGTAATGCAATCTCGAAAATTCTTTAAGAGTAAAAGAGAACGCGTCTAAACAGACGAACCTAAA
>JAFYWD010000169.1 GCA_017558205.1 Lachnospiraceae bacterium
GGTGGTATTAGCATTAGCTACATTTTGAGAAATAATATCCATACGAAAACGTTGGGCCGTCATTCCTGTCGCATTAATATCAAAAGCATCAAACATTCCCATTTATTATTCCTCCTATTTCATAACCGTTGTTAAATTATTAAATTCATGGCCTATACTGTCAGTTAATCCCTGATAACGAATCTGGTTAGAGGCCAATTCCACATTTTCAGTATCAATATCAACATTATTACCATCCAGTCGATAAGAGAATCCCGCATGATCTCTATATGTAATGGGATTTAATCTTTTCAAATTAATATTCCCCACCTTTTCATCTATGGTCTCATAATGATTATTCTTCAGAGCTCTTCTTAATTGTTCTTCAAAATTTACATCCTGACGCTTATACCCCGGGGTATCCACATTTGCGATATTATTGGAAATCGCATCATTTCTCAACCAGGCAGCATCTGCCGCTTTATCTAATACATTAATATAATCAAAGGCACTTGAATTAAACATAACTTCCTCCTTTATTGAATATATATACACTTATCCTATGATTAAAGAAATTATACACCATTTAATTATATAACTTTTCTATAAAATAACAAGGTTTTTAATCAAAAAAAATTGACAAATATTGCAGTTATTTTTCTCTTTTGTCATTTAATTATTCGCTTGACAAGTAACAATATTCTTTTTTCCACCAATTATTACTATTTATTTTCGATAAACATTATTTCTTTTTTTATATCACAACGTATAAAAATTCCTCATAAATAGAAGTATATTTATGAGGAATTCTTCTTTTTTAACTCTTTTTAATTTTTTCTTTCAATTTTTCAATTTCTTCGTAAACGGAATCATTTAAGACTTTAATATAAGTTCCTTTCATTCCTGAGGATCTGGATTCTATTACACCGGCACTTTCGAACTTACGTAAAGCATTCACAATAACAGATCTGGTAATTCCTACTCTGTCTGCAATCTTGCTGGCAACCAGAATTCCTTCCATTCCATCCAATTCTTCAAAAATATGAACAATTGCTTCCATCTCTGAGTATGATAATGTTCCGATAGCAGAATTGATAACAGATACTTTTCTGCTTTCTTCCGCATTCTCTTCATTTACCGCTCTCAGCATTTCCAAACCTACAACCGTTGTGCCGTATTCGCAAAGTATGATATCGTCTATATCATAAAACTGTCCTGATTTATACAGGAATAAAGTACCCAGTCTTTCTCCGGCAATTTCAATAGGAGCAATAATCGCTGCATACTGACCAAAGCCAATATTCTCAATCCCCAAGGTAGCTAAATTTACATTCTCCTTGGTAGATAATACAGCAAGCATTCGTTCATTCAGACTGGGATCAATGAATTCCCCAACTGAATTGCATAACTTCTCACGAATGGGGTCCTCATCTGTGGCATAATGAAGTCCAAGGACTTTTCCCTTACGACTGATTACCACCACATTAGAAGCCAGGATATCTCTCATCACCTTACAGATATCACTGAATACCACCTTGCATGAACTGTTGTTATGCAAAAGCTCTCCTATTTTTCTTGTTTTGTCTAAAAGTTGTATGCTACTCATCAGTTTACCTCCACTTTCACATCTTAAACTACATCTATGAATCGTATTGTAGCATACTTTTTTGAAAACTACAACTTTTTTTCTAAATTTTCTGTAAATTTATTCGTTATTTACTTTTTATTGGTAATATGTCCGCATTCTTCATTAGAACAAAGCAGCTTCGTACCCTTTTCTAACATAATACTTCCACACTTCTCACAATTGATTAAAGAAGGTTTTTGCCACACCATAAAATCACATTCCGGATTATCAATACATCCATAGTACTTTCTTCCTTTTTTCGTTTTTTTCAAAACAATATCCTTACCGCACTTGGGACAGGCAATTCCTATTTTTTCAAAAAAAGGCTTGGTATTTCTGCAATCAGGAAAACCGGAGCAGGCCTGAAACCTTCCATGAGGCCCATACTTGATATACATGGGTCGGGAACACAATTCGCAATTTTCTCCTGAAAATTCCTCTTTGATTTTAACCTCTGCCAATTCTTTTTCTGCATTTTGTACTGCCTCCTCCAAATCAGGATAGAAATTAGCAATAATCGTTTTCCAGTTAACATTGCCTTCCTCTACACCATCCAGTAAAGTTTCCATGGTAGCAGTAAAATTAACATCAACAATCGAAGGAAAAGCTTCCTTCATCATCTGATTTACTACCTCACCAATTTCCGTTACATAAAGATTCTTATTTTCTTTCACAATATATCTTCTTGCTAAAATCGTAGTAATGGTAGGTGCATAAGTACTAGGCCTTCCAATGCCCAACTCCTCCAGTGCTTTCACCAATGAAGCTTCTGTATAATGAGGCATAGGCTGAGTAAAATGCTGCTTTGCCTCCAAATCCTCAAGCACCAGCTGCTGCCCCTTTTCCAGCTGTGTTAACAACAGATTATTTCCCGACTTTTCTTCCTCCTCCTGAATATAAACACTACGGAAGCCTTCAAACAGGATTTTATGAGCAGCCATAGTAAATCGATGCTCTCCCGCACCGATTCTTACAGAAACGGTTTCATAAACAGCATCCGACATCTGACTGGCTACAAAACGCTTCCAAATCAGCTGATAAAGACGAAACTGGTCCCTTGTTAACGACTCCTTTAATTGCTGGGGAGTATTGGTAATATCTGTGGGACGGATCGCCTCATGGGCATCCTGAATTTTCTTTTTTTCTTTGCCGCCATCTTCTCTGACTGCCAGATATTTTTCTCCGTACTGTTCACCAATATATTCCTTGGCAGACTTTGCAGCCTCCTCTGAAATACGTGTTGAATCTGTACGCAGATAGGTAATAACACCTACCGTTCCGTTTCCTTTTATATCAATTCCTTCATAAAGCTGCTGTGCCAGCCTCATGGTTTTTTGTGTAGAAAAATTCAGCACCTTACTTGCTTCCTGCTGCAGCGTTGAAGTGGTAAAGGGTAAAGGGGATTTTTTGCAACGCTCTCCCTTTTTTATTTCTTCCACTAAAAAAGAACCTTTCTTTACCTCAGCTATAATTGCTTCTACTTCTTCTGCCGAGCGGATTGTCTGCTTTTTATTATGATCACCGTAATACTTGGCAAGTACCGGTTTCTTCTGTCCCTCCATCATCAGGGATGCCTCCAAGGTCCAGTATTCTTCCGGAATAAAGGCATTAATTTCCTCTTCTCTGTCACAGATAATGCGAAGGGCAACAGACTGTACCCTTCCTGCACTTAAACCTCTTTTTACTTTTGCCCACAGCAATGGTGATATACGGTATCCTACCATTCTGTCCAGACTTCTTCTGGCCTGCTGGGCATCCACTAAATTCATATTGATTTCTTTGGCTTTTTTCAATGACTCCTTTACTGCATTTTTAGTAATTTCATTAAAGGTAATTCGGTATACCTTCTTTTCAGCCAGCTTTAAAGCTTCATACAAATGCCAGGAAATCGCTTCCCCCTCACGGTCGGGGTCAGTTGCCAGATAAATTTTTTCAGCTTTTTTTACTTCTTTTCGTAACGAGGCTAAAATATCCCCTTTCCCTCTGATCGTAATATATTTCGGTTCGAAATTATTTTCCACATCAATTCCCAACCGACTTTTAGGCAAATCCCTTACATGGCCATTGCTTGCCATTACCTCATAATTTGCACCCAAAAACTTTTTAATGGTCTTCACCTTGGCAGGTGATTCCACGATCACTAAATATTTTGCCATTTTGTATCCCCTTATCATTGCAGATCCTTTGTCCGTCTGCAAACTATCTTCACTTATACACTAAATTTTATCTATATGCAAGCAAAAATATTCGTAATCCTACAATGGCTTCTCTTTTTTTATCACTTTTTTATTTCACAAAATCCCTTTGATTTTCCTTGAAATTCTGCCAAAAAAGAGTGAAAAAATTATCCCGAAAATCAGATATAGCCATTTTCCCATCTCCATACCCTTAAGGAGATAACGATACTCATAGGTAGTAAAATAGCTCTCTGCAAGAAAGTTTTCCACCAGGCCTAAACAGGCTGTGCCATAGAATATGGTATTTAAAATAAAGAAGCCAAGTACATGATGCATCATGATATCAAAACTATGTTCTCCTATCAGGTACAGCCAGGTGCCCTTTTTGAAATTTTCTGCCAGAATTCGAGAAATTCCCAGCCAAAAGCCTATTCCCAAGAAGGTTGTTATATAGGGAACCAACGGCCCATAAAGAAAACCACTGCACCATACACTGCTGTATGCCACTCTGCCTCCCGTAGCCAAAAGAACTATAAACTGAATACTACAGATGATGAGAAAGTAATATCCGTAAGAGATATTTTCTATCTTTTCCTTTAATACATTTTTATAAAAGCTGCCTGCCTGCAAAACAGGAAACAGAAAGAGCAAACATCCTATATGCCTGTAATACCCCCAAACACTTCCTCTTTGGGAAAGCACCACTGTTATCATCCCAGCCACCAATGACAAAACAAATATAATACCTTCTTTCTTTAGTCCCAACCAACCTAAAATCTTTCTCCCCAGAACATTAATAAGCTCCAGCAAAAAAAGCACCGGTACAAACCAGGCAGCAAAATTCAACCCATACTGGTGACCTCCTAAAAAAGGCTCCAGGAAGAAATTATACAGACTAATGGGACTTCCTATAGAAAAACCAGCTCCTCTTAACACTGTCGTCAGAACACCATAAAATAAATTCCATAAATAATAAGGAAGCAGTAAGTGCATTGCCTTTCTTTTTATGTAGGCAATCATCTGTAGTTCATTTTCTTCCCGGTAGAAATAACCGGAAATAAATACAAAAACTCCTACATGAAAGGAATAATAGGGAAACATTCCGGCAACATCAAATACCCCGAAATCTGCATGTCCGGCCACTACAAAAATAATAGCCAGCGCTGACAAAATCCGAACGGATGGTTCAATCTTTTTTTCCATAATATCTTATTCCTCCTACTCCTTTCCGCTATCATCAAATTCTCTTTCTTTTAGGATTCTCCCTTTCTTAACAGACAGATAGTTTCACAATTGGCAGTCCAGGGAAATTGATCAATGGCAACAGCCCTTTCCACCCGATATCCATTTTTAAGGAACACTTCTAAATCACGTACCAGGCTGGTAGGTTTACAGCTAATATAAATCATTCTCTCCACCCGGTAAGCAATAATCTTTTCCAATGCCTTAGGATGAACGCCATCTCTGGGTGGATCCAAAATGATAAAATCAGGCTTTTCTTCAATGCCATCCAGAACCTTCAGCACATCGCCCGCAATAAAGCAACAATTATCCAGACCATTATCTATGGCATTTCTTCTTGCAGCTTCTACTGCTTCTTCTACAATTTCAACACCAATTACCTGTTTACATACAGGCGCCATCAGTTGGGCAATGGTACCTGTTCCGCTATAAAGATCATATACTATTTTATCCGGACTTTCTCCTGCATTCCTGTCACTTAAGTCACCAATATAGTCTCTGGCTGTTTGATACAATACCTCTGCTCCCAAAGAATTTGTCTGGAAAAATGAAAAGGGAGAAATTTTAAAACGAAGGCCAAGAAGTTCTTCATAAAAATAATCCTGTCCGTATAAAATTTGTGTTTCATCACTTTTTACTACATCTGCCGGAGAATCATTTTTAATATGAAGAATTCCGATAATTTTCCCCTTTAACTCCAAGTCTGTTAACAGCCTTGTAAACTTCTCCAGCAACACTTTTTGCTTCTCATCCTCTATTTGTGTGGTAGTGACCAGGGCCACCAGTATTTCTCCTGTTTTCACTGCCTTTCTCACCAGAAGATGACGCAGATATCCCTGATGGCGTAAACGATGGAAAAAGGAGATCTCTTTTGACGAAAAATATTCTAATACTTCTGCAAGGATCTTACGGTAATCTTCATCCATAATTTTACAATCCTTCACTGTTACGATATCATAAAAACTTCCTCTTTTATGCATTCCCAATGACAAGGGTCCATCCTTTATCTCATCTCCAAAAGAAAATTCCATCTTATTACGATACTCATAAACGGCAGGACTTCCTTTGATTCCCTCAAAGCCATAATCTCCCTGGCGCTCCAAAAGACAGGAATCCAATAATTTTTTTATCTGCTGTTCCTTAATCAATAATTGTTCTTCATATGGTAGGGAAATATAAGTACAACCTCCACAAATTCCAAAATGAGGACAAGACTCTCCTGTTTCTAAAGGTGATTTTTCTATTGTTTCAAGAAGTCTTCCCTCTGCTTTTCCTTTCCGAAGCTTGGTTATGGCAATGGTTACTTTCTGTCCGGGAAGAACATTTTTTACCATACATTTCTCCTTAGAAAAACTACCATCCTCTTTTTCCACCAAAAATTCCACAATCCCCTTATTGGGAAAATCAATTTTTATTGCTGTTCCTGTAAATACTTGTCCTTTTTTCATTCCTATACCTTCCATGCAAATAAAAGGCTGTTGAATCAATCAACAGCCTCTCGTCTCTTATTTTAATTCTCTTCTACCTTTAAGTCTGATTCCTCAGTGTCCTCTGTATCCTGTTTTGGAATAATTATTTGATCAGCTTCTTCATCCTCGAAGAAATCATCATCAAAATCGTCATCAAAATCATCCTCTAACTCTTCATCCAGCTGAGTACTGAAATAACGATAAATACCATAGCAGATACCTGCAATTGCAACCACTGCACCAATGATGGCTAAAATCCAAACAATGGGGCATGACTTCTTTTCTTCTTTTTTACTGACATGTGTTTTCAAAATATCCAGAATCTCATCTACTTTACTCATCATTCAACCCTCATTCTTTCTTCGGACAGTTCCTGTACCAATTCTCTTATCAATCCTTCAAGATCATTGGCGGTATATCAACACACCTTACCAAAAACTATTCCCTAATTTCTATTATGATACCACTTTTTCACAAATTTTACTACTGTTATTCTTATAATTTATAAATTTACAAAGCTTTTTCCTACTATACTTTCTTTAATTTTGCAAAAGCTGCATACATAACTTTTTGACCGGCAGACTCAAAATCGATGGTTACCTGGTAATCTCTGGCTCCGGCTTCAATATTTTTTACAATACCTTCCCCAAATTTAATATGCTTTACTCTGTCACCTACCGTATACTCAAGACTTCCTGTCTTGGGAGCTCCTTTGGTAATTCCTTCTGCCATCGTGGTTCCACGGGCTATAAAAGGCTTATTTTCCAAGGCAGTTGCCTTAGGCCTTACCTGTGCTTTAGGTCTCACATTTACCATTGCTTTTTTTCCGGTTTCTCCCATTCCCTGACCCAGGAAAGAAGTTTCCATCGTATTGCCGCCTCCAAAGGGCTTAGCCTTAAACATGCTTTTCTGTGGGGAATCTTCTTCATAAAACACTTCTTTTTTAGGTAATGATGCGGGACGGTTATCCATTAAATGAGCCGGAATTTCCCGCAGAAAACGGCTCACAGGGTTATACTGTGTTTCCCCTCTGATCATTCGCGATCTGGCAGCACTTAAGGTCAGCTCCTTCATAGCTCTGGTAATTCCTACATAAGCCAGTCTTCGTTCCTCTTCAATGGCAGTAGGATCCTCATCCATAATGGTCATGTAGCTTGGGAAAATTCCATCCTCCATTCCCGCCAGATAAACCACGGGAAATTCCAGTCCCTTAGCACTATGCAAAGTCATAAGCAGTACCTTGTTACTATCCTCATTTACAGAATCTATATCTGACACCAGCGCTACCTCTTCCAGAAATCCGCTTAAATCTGCCTCTTCCTGCTCCGCTTCATATGCTGTTATCTTTGTAATCAGCTCATCGATATTTTCTATTCTGTCCCGGGCATCCTCTTCTTCATGCTCGAATAAATATTCTCTGTATTGTGTAACCTGGAGAATATCCTCCATCAGATTTTTTAATCCATAAATTTTTACCTTACTTCTGAAAACCTGAATCATATTCACAAAGCCGGTAAGCTTTCCCACCGCTTTCCCCAAACCGGGAATTCTTTCTGCTTCTGATAAAGCGTCAAAAAAGCTGATATTTTCATCTATTGCATAATTTTGAACTTTTTGGAGAGTGGTGGCCCCAATACCTCTTTTGGGAACGTTAATAATCCTTTTTACCGCCAGATCATCCTTCCCATTATCTATGGTTTTTAAATATGCCAGCATATCCTTAATTTCTTTTCTGGCATAAAAGTTAGTACCTCCCACCAAATCATAAGGAATCCCCTCTCTTACAAAATACTCCTCCAGAATACGTGATTGGGCATTTGTTCTGTAAAGTACTGCACAATCCTTATAATCCGCCTCCTGCTGCCTTCTCTTCTTCATAATGTCAAAGGTAATATGTTCTGCTTCCTCATAAGCTGTATCAAAATGACGGAAACGAAGTCTTTCCCCCTCTTCCTTGGAGGTCCAAAGTCTTTTTGCCTTCCTTTCCGTATTATTCCGGATGACACCATTGGCTGCTGCCAGAATATTTCCGCAGGATCTGTAATTTTGCTCCAGCTTAATCACCTTAGCATCAGGAAAATGCTCTTCAAAGTCCAGAATATTTTTAATATTGGCTCCACGGAATTTATAGATTGACTGATCATCATCTCCTACTACGCAAAGATTTCTGTATTTGGAGGATAAAAGGCGTACCAATTCAAATTGTGCTGTATTAGTATCCTGATATTCATCCACACTGATATAACGAAATCTATCCTGATACTGCTCCAAAATATCAGGTGCCGTTCTAAATAACTCCACCGTAAGATTGATCAAATCATCAAAATCCAGTGCATTGCTTTTCTTTAAGGAATTTTGATATTCCTCATAGGCCTGTCCAATTTTTTCTTCCCAATAATCACCCGTGGCATTTAAACGGAATTCTGCCGGAGAAACCAATGAATCCTTTGCCTTGGAAATGGCTGCCAGTACTGTTTTTTCCTTTAGCCTTTTAGGGTCAATCTCCAATCTTTTTAAAACTTCCTTCATAACATTTTTTTGGTCATCAGAATCATAAATTGTAAAATTTGTATCATAGCCCAAAATATCAATATAACGTCTCAAGATTCTTACACAGGTGGAGTGAAAGGTTGATACCCAGATTTGTTCGGCCCCATAGCCTACAATATCCTGTACTCTTTCCTTCATCTCTCCTGCCGCCTTGTTGGTAAAGGTAATGGCAAGAATATTCCAGGGCTTTATTCCTATCTCCTCTACTAAATAAGCAATTCTGTGGGTGATTACACGTGTCTTACCGCTTCCTGCACCTGCCAGAATCAGCAAAGGTCCCTCCGTATGAAAAACTGCTTCTTTTTGTTCTGTATTTAAGGTATCGTATCTGCTCATTTATTCTCCCAAAAAGTAAGATGCTGCAGTCTACTGCAACATCCTACTCTTTTATCATACTTCTATCTTTTTCTTAATAACTGTTACTTAATAATATTTTACTTAGCTGTAACTATACCAGCTTATTTCCGCAATTGGAGCAGAAGTTTGCTCCATTGGCAGGTGTTCCGCAATTAGGACAAAATTTAGGTGCTGTACCTGTTCCGCTATTCTGCCCCATAGGAGTCTGCTGCTGACCGTACATTCCCCCCATTTGCTGATTCATACCCATCTGCATCTGATTTACCATCTGCTGGCCCATGGCCATTCCCATCTGGAGACCCACCATATCTGTAGCCATTGTTCCGCCGCTTCCGCCTTTTCCCATGGCATCTGCCATCGCCAGCTGCTGATATTTATTCACATCTCCTACCATAGCCTGAGCTGCTGCCTTTTCCTGCATCTTGGCAATTTCTTCCGGATAAGAAAAGCTTTCAATGGTAAAATTAGTAATGGCAATCCCCAGTCCGTTTAATTCATCATTTAACTCCTTGCAAATTCCGTCTCCGATGTCTGCAGCATCCATCTGCAGATTAAACATATCTCTTCCGGCCTTTCCGATCCATCTCATCAATAAAGGATTTAAGTCCGTCACGATACGTTCTTTTACATCATCTACACTGTAGGTCTGCTTAATTCCTGCCAGCTTCTCAATCAGCACATTATAATCTCCGATTTTACAGCTGAAGGTTCCGAAGGCTCTGATCGGCATTCCGCCCGGAAGTCCCGGTGCCTGAAGATTAATTGCATTTTTAGTTCCCCATTTTACCAGAACTTCTTTGGTATTTACAAAAAGCACCTCTGCTCTTAAAGGGGTACTAAAGCCAAATTTAAAGCTCTTTAGGGTGGTTAAAAAAGGAATAATCTGAGATTCAATCTCATAATTTCCTTCTTTTTCAAAAATACCCTCTACTGCTCCGTTATACAGAAAAATTGCATCCTGTCCCGGACGAACAATCAGTCTGGAATCTTTCTTAATTTCATCACTTTGAAATTTCCAGAACAAAATATTTTCATTAGATTCATTCCACTCAATTACACTGGCAAACTGCTTTGAAAAAAAGCCCATAATTACCCCTCCGTATTTTAATATCTTTGACCCTTTAGTCCAAAGGATTTTTTATATTATAGCATGCTTTCTTTTGGGAAAAAAGCTTTTCTATTTTATTTTCTTTTTATTTAATATTTGTAGTAAAGGAGGTATCTACCAGCTTTTCATACGGAGCCTTTTCTGTAATTACTCCGGCATCCAAAAGAATTGACTGAAGCAGTTCAAAGGCTTCACTTGTAAATACTAAATCCTGTTTCCAGCTATCCTGTTTTTGATATCTGTCTATAATTTTGGTAAGCGTAGCTTCTTCCATCTCTGAAAATTGTGGATGAATAACTGTTGCAATTTCAGCCGGTGTATGGCTCTCAATATAATCCATTCCCTTTTTCAGGCCTTTGAGGAAGCTTTCTATTTTTTCGGGGTTTTCTTCCAGATAACTTTTTCTTGCACAAAAAGCAGTATAAGGTACATATCCTGATTCTTCTCCTAAAGAAGCAAGTACGTAACCGTCCCCCTTTTCTTCTAACGCAGTAGCATGGGGTTCAAACTCAACGGTATATTCTCCCTGCCCACCGGAAAAAGCTGCGGCAGTTGCCCCAAAGTCTATACTTTGATCCATTGCAAGATCTGTTTTAGGATTAATGCCATGTTGTTTTAACACATATTCAAATACCATCTGGGGCATTCCCCCTGCTCTTCCTGCCAGTACTGTTTTTCCTTTCAGATTTTCAAAGGTAAAGTTTTCCTCTGATACTCTTCCCACAACAAAATTTCCGGCTCTTTGTGTCAGCTGGGCGAAGTTTACCGCATAATCTTCCATTCCCCCCTGATAGGTATACACAGTAGTTTCCGGTCCCATGAAACCAATATCGGCTTCCTTAGACAAAACCGCAGTCATTGTCTTATCAGCTCCAAAGCCGGTAACAAGAGTAACCTCTAAGCCCTCCTGCTCAAAATATCCTTCCTCCAATGCCACATACATGGGAGCATAGAATACAGAGTGAGCCACTTCATTCAAAATAATCTCACTTTTCGTTGTTTTCGCATCTTTGCAGCCGGTTAATCCCAAGATCAGAGTCAGCATACAAAAAGATGCCATCAGCTTTTTTTTCATTTTTCTCCTCCTAAAATTTCTGATACTATATCATACGCTCCTTCCCCAAATTGTTTCCCTGATACCTGTCCTGTGTTACAATATCCCTGTAGAAACTATAATATACTCTTATTCCAACCGGGAGGTAAATTATATGAGAATTTTACTTGCAGAAGACGAAACATCTTTAAATAAACTAATTACAAAAACCTTAAAAAAGAATGGTTATACGGTGGACAGCTGTTTTGATGGTAAAGAAGCCCTTTACTATCTCTCCCACGCTGAATTTGATGCTGCTATTTTAGATATTATGATGCCGGAACTGTCCGGTCTGGAGGTACTGACTTTCCTCAGAAAACAAGGAAATTCTCTCCCTGTCTTATTATTGACGGCCAGAGATTCTATTGAGGACCGTGTTCTGGGACTGGACAGTGGAGCAAATGATTATCTGATTAAGCCCTTTGCCTTTGAAGAATTACTGGCAAGACTGCGCGTTCTTCTGCGAACTCCGGTTACAGTCCCTCTTACTTTTCTGGAACTTGCCGATCTCAGGCTGGATCTTTCCTCCCGACGTGTTTTTCGAGGACAGGAAGAGATTACTCTGTCTGCCAAGGAATTCTCTCTTTTAGAATATCTGATACGCAATGCCGGTATTGTTCTCAGCCGTGAAAAAATTGAACAACATATCTGGAATTATGATTTTGAGGGTGGTTCCAATGTGATTGATGTTTATATCCGTTATTTACGAAAAAAAATCGATGACCCCTACCCTTCCAAGCTGATTCATACAGTGAGAGGAGCCGGCTACGTACTAAAGGAGGTCTCCCATGACAATTAAAATCAAAATTACACTTTGGTACTCTCTCTTTATGACCTTACTGGTAGGACTTTCTCTTTCTCTCCTACTTTACTTTTCTGCTTCTACCATGTTTGCCAATACCGAACAGAAGCTGAAAAATACAGTTAACCGAAGCTTTAAAGAAATTTCTTTTTCCCGGGGAGTACTTACCTATGATCCCGATTTTCATCTTATGGGCTTAGAAAAAGGTATCTATCTTTCCGTCTATGATGTTAACGGAAATTTCCTTTTTGGTGACTTGCCCGGCTACTATAACGGTTCTGCCTACCTGACAGCAGATTGTCTGCAGGAAGAATATGATTTTTATACTAATTGGAAAATCTATGATAATATTTTTTCCCTGGAGGGATACGGTTCCATCTGGATAAGAGGAATGACTTCCCAAACCTCTAAGGAAGGGTGGATGCAAATACTTCTTCAAAGCTGTATTTTTCTTTTCCCCTTTTTCATCATAATTGTTTCTGTTTTAGGTTACCAAATTATTAAACATACCTTGGCTCCCTTGGATAAACTTAATCGACTTTCTTCTGAGATCAGTACCGGGTCTGATTTGTCAAAACGTACTAATCTTACAGCAAAAAATGACGAAATACACAGGCTGGCTCAAACCTTCGATCATATGATGGAGCGGTTAGAGCAGTCCTTTATACGGGAACAATCCTTTACTTCTGATGTTTCCCATGAACTGAGAACTCCTATTTCCGTTATTCATTCAGAATGTGAATATGCCTTAATGCCTGACTCTACTGAGGAAGAAAAAAAAGAAGCTTTGGAATCCATTCTGAATCAAGCTCATCATATGACTTCCCTTACCACACAGCTTCTGCACTTAGCACGTTTGGAACAGGGGAAGCAACCAATTCAGCGGGAAGATCTCTGCCTATGTAAATTGATTAGGTTTGTCTTAGAAAGTCTAAAAGATTTTTCCGATAAAAAGAATATTCGCATTCATTTAGACCTTCCTAAGCTGCTTACTTACCAGGCTGATAAAAATATGATGATACGTTTATTCACCAATTTAATAGATAATGCAATCCGCTACGGAAAAGACGGAGGAAATATTTGGATCAGCCTTTCCCAATATTCTGAAGAAATTACTGTAATAATAAAAGATGACGGAATCGGTATTCCTCCCGGAGATCTTCACAAAATATGGGACCGTTTCTATCAATCAGACTATTCCAGAAATAAAAACCAAGGTGTGGGAAGTGGATTGGGTCTTTCTTTTTGCCGTAAAATTATAGAGCTTCATCAAGGCAGGATTTCCATAGCTTCTAAAATAAACGAAGGAACTGAATTTAAGATTATTTTTAAAAAATATTAAATCATTAAACTTTTTAATCTTCCTTTAATCTTTTTATTTTATGATAGCAACATACCAAAGAACAAAACAAAATAAAAGGAGAATATTAGTATGAAAAAAAGAACTGTTATTTTATTAGCTTTATTAAGTATCACACTGGTAATAGAAGCATGCAATCTGTTATCTCACGGAAAAGAAGGAAAAAGCAGTCCTCAAACCAATGTTACCAGGCAAACAGAAATTAACAGGGAAAGTCTTCCTGATGCTTCTAAAGCAGCTCCTGAAACCTTTGAAGGCTACATCGGCGAAACCAGGGCTCTGGAAATTGCATTAGCTCATGCAGGGATAGATAACTCAAGTCTTCTCTTTTCCAAAAGCAGTCTGGAAAAGGAGGACGGATATGTTATCTATGATGTGGAATTTTATGCCGACAATAAAGAATATGATTATGAAATCGATGCTGTCTCAGGAAATATTCTGGTTTTTGATGCAGATATGGAATATGATTTTATTCCTTCTACTTCCCAGCAACCTGAAAAAACACCTGCTTCCAATCAGTCTGCTACTATTACAGAGCTCCAAAAAAATGATTCTGTTCAGGAATCCGGAAAAACTGCTTCCTCCATTACCTTAGATGCAGCAAAACAAATTGCCCTGGGCAAGGTTCCCGGTGCAACCGATGAGCATATCCGAATTAAAGAGGATTACGATGATGGTCACCTGGTTTATGAAGGAAAAATTATCTATCAGCAAACTGAATATGAATTTGAAATTAATGCTGCCTCAGGAAATATTACAGAATGGGATTCTGAATCCATCTATGATTAACAATTAAAAAACAGAGGTTCCAATCCCCCGGTCTATAGGGTGTAGGAACCTCTGTTTTAACTTTTTCATACTATTCTTCTGCAGTGTCCGTAATTCCGTCCACCAGCTTTTCAATCAACATTTTTTTTACATAGACGTCAAAGCATAAGAGACAGATAAAGGAAAATGTCTGTAAATATTCCTTCCCCTCCTCCGGTGCATCTAAAAAAGTCTCTTCTGCGATTTGAAACTTCTCCAGTATATCCTTTCTTAATACTTCAATCTGATGCTCTTCTAATGAAAATACCTCCTGATAAATATCCTCCAAATCAAAATCAGGTCTGCAATTAAAATAATCCTTAGAAATTTTTTCTAAAATTGTACTTGTATCAGAAATAGAAAGAACTCCCTTAAAATAATAAATTAACAATAACAGCAATATATGATCCTTCGAGTATTTTTTCTTATTGGGGGAGGGTAGAAGCTCAGATTTCGTATAATTATTAATCATAGTCTTTGTTAGAATTTTATCTTCCTTGGGACTGCGTATTAAATGCACCATTCTTTCATTAATAAAGGTTAACACCTGATCCATATAAAGATCCACTGAAGGAATTTCCTCAGGTCTTACATAAGTAAGCTGATCTACTTTTTTCATAATTTCTGCCAAAAGCTCATCCATACTTTTTTTCATGAAATTTACCTCTTCTTTTGAAGGAATTATTTTAATACGTTAGTTTCATATTATATAGTATGGAATACTACATAGCAAGTTGATATTTCTCTTTACTATTCGTAACATTTATTCTTTCTTCCCTTACTCTCCGGTAAATGATTAACCATAAATTAAACTTTTACTCTTTTATTGAAATTTTCTTCTTTACTTTAAAACTTTAGTATGTTAAACTACTGAAAGATAATAATTATGAGGAGGTTAAAAGATGAACAAAAAACTTAAAAAAGATTCCGTAGATTTTTTATTTGAAGCTATTTTACAGTTAAAAGATAAAGCAGAATGCTACGAATTTTTCGAGGATTTATGTACAGTAAACGAATTGTTGTCCATGTCTCAACGCTTCGAAGTTGCATATATGTTAAAAGATCATAAAACCTACCTAGCAATTGCACAAAGAACAGGTGCTTCTACTGCTACCATCAGCCGTGTAAATCGTTCTCTAAATTATGGAAATGATGGCTATGATTTAGTATTTTCCCGTATGGAGGATAAGAAGGAAAATTAAGGTATTAAAAAAGGATAACCTAAGGTCAGGATATCCTTTTTTTAGTATCATTTTATCTGCTACCTATCAATTATATTTTTCATATTTTACAAAGGCATAGATGGTATCAAAATAGCTTTGTTCTTCTGAAGATGCAGTAATCTTCCAGCCTTCCTCTTTATCAAGATTAGGAAAATAGGCATCTGCCTCATAGCTTCTGTCTATCTTAGTAACATGGGCCGTAGTACAGTAAGGGAGCATTTGGCGATAAATACTTTCTCCACCAATAATATAAATCTCTTCCTTCCTGTATTTTTTCAATTCCTCCAATAATTCTTCTACGGAATGAACTACAATGGCATCCTTCACCTGATAATCCTTCCTGGTAGAAAGAATAATATTAGTTCTGTTTTTCAAAGGCTGTCCCCCCGGAAAAGTTTCCAGTGTCTTTCTTCCCAAAACAACAACCTTTCCTGTAGTTTCCTCTCTGAACATCTTCATATCTGCCGGTATGCGGATTAATAATTCATTTTTATATCCGATAGCCCAGTTTTCATCTACTGCTACAATAAGATTCATATTCTTTCCTCTTTCTGCCTGCTGTCTCACTTTCCCTTGATTTAAATTGCAATGGGAATCTCTTTAATCTGTTCTCCGGTAATATAATCCTCCACCGATACATCATGTCTTGTAAACCGGTAAAAGTCCTTAATTTCCGGATTCAAATGAAATTTAGGTGCCGGATAAGGAGTTCTGGTAATCAGCTCCTTGATAATGGGAACATGCTTATCATAAATATGAGCATCGGCTATCACATGTACCAGCTCTCCTACCTTCATATCACATACCTGAGCCAGCATATGAAGAAGTACAGAGTATTGAACCACATTCCAGTTATTGGCTGCCAGTACATCCTGGGAACGCTGATTTAAAATGGCATTTAAAGTTAGCCTATCCTCTCCCTGTTTTTGGGTTACATTAAAGGTCATACTATAGGCACAAGGGTAAAGATTCATTTCATGAAGATCCTGATGTACGTAAATATTTGTCATAATTCTTCTGCTGAAGGGATTATTCTTTAAATCATAAATTACCCTGTCTACCTGATCCATCATTCCTTCTTTGTATTGGTGCTTTACTCCCAGCTGATAACCATAAGCCTTACCGATAGATCCCTCTTCATCTGCCCATTCATCCCAGATATGACTGTGAAGCTCCTTAATATTATTGGATTTTTGCTGCCAAATCCACAGCATTTCATCAGTAGCAGATTTTAAAGCTGTTTTTCTGAGCGTTAATAAGGGAAATTCCCTGGATAAATCATAACGGTTCACCACCCCAAATTTTTTAATGGTATAGGCACTTGTTCCGTCAGGCCATTTGGGTCTTACCTTTTCTCCTCTGGTATCTGTACCGTTTTCTAAAATATCTTTACACATATCTATAAAGATCTGATCTGCCAAGCTCATTGTATTCTTCCTTTCCCTGTCCCTTTATCTGTAACAGTTTGGCTTAAAGCCAAACTGCTATATTATCTCTCCCACTTATCACAAAGAGAGTTAATCTGATCTGCAAATTTTGCAAGATCCTTATTGGCTCCACCTTCATTTCTTCTAATAACCACAAGCAAGCGCTGTCCTGCAGCAAGCAATCTGGCAAATACACCGGTAGAAGGTTTGGCTGTCGGTTTCTTTTCCAATGCATGAGGTACAGCCTCTTCAATGATTGTATTTTCAATCACATCAAATCTTGTACCGCTGTAAGGTGCATAGGCGGCAATATTATATTCATTTATCAGGCAGTCTGTAAATGCCTGGCACACACTATCCTCACCATGAACAACAAAAACCTTTTCCGGTTTCTTTTCAAAGCCCTGGATCCAACGCAATAAGCCGTTTTTATCGGCATGGCCACTCATACCTGTTAATTTTTTTATATCTGCTCTTACTTCAATATGCTCTCCGAACAGCTTCACCTCATCAGCACCCTCTACCAGGGTTCTTCCTAAGGTTCCGATGGCCTGATATCCTACAAACAAAATAGTACATTCAGGTCTCCAAAGATTATGCTTCAGATGATGTCTGATTCGTCCGGCCTCACACATACCTGAGGCAGAGATAATTACCTTGGGACTTTGATCAAAGTTAATAGCCTTGGATTCATCACTGGTGATGGACAAGCGTAAGCCCGGAAATGCTATGGGATTAATTCCCTGTTTTACCAGACTCATGGCCTCTTCATCAAAACAGCTGTAGATATTATGATGGAAAATGCCGGTAGCCTCTACTGCCAGGGGACTGTCAACATATACCTCAAAGCCCTCATGTCCCTGTATCATTCTTGCCTGCTTAATCTGTCTTATAAAATATAACATTTCCTGGGTTCTGCCTACGGCAAAGGATGGAATTACCACATTCCCGCCTCTGTCAAAGGTCTGCTGGATAATAGCTGCCAGCTCTTTTACATAGTCCGGCTTTTCCTCACTGTGATAACGGTCACCATAGGTAGATTCCATTACCACATAATCAGCCTCTTTTGTAAGGGCCGGATCCTTGATTAACGGCTGATCCGTATTTCCGATGTCTCCGGAAAATACAATTTTCTTAGTAATCTCACCCTCGGTAGCCCAGACTTCAATACTGGCAGAGCCCAGCAAATGACCGATATCGGTAAATCTGATCTTTACATTTTCACAGACCTCCACGATTTTTTCATAGGCAACAGGAACAATTCTTCGAATAATTCCATCTGCATCCTCCATGGTGTAAAGTGGCTGGGTTACTTCCATCTTGGCACTTCTTTGAGCCTTCCTGTTTTTCCACTCAGCTTCCTGCATCTGGATATGTGCACAGTCACGAAGCATAATGCTACATAAATCTGCACTTGCTTCCGTCATCCATACCTGCCCACGAAAGCCCTGGGCAAACAGAAGAGGAAGTAAGCCGGAATGGTCAATATGGGCATGAGTCAAAAGCACATAATCAATTTGTGCAGGCTCTACCGGGAGTTCTGCATTTTCAAAATAATTTACTCCCTGTTCCATTCCGTAATCCACTAAAAGATGAGTATCTCCTACTCTTAGATAATGACAGCTTCCCGTCACCTCATGAGCAGCCCCAATAAACATTAGTTCCATACAAACACCTCCTCGATCTGAATCCGTTATCTAATTGTGAGATATCGAACTGTTTTTCTTGTTACTTATATTATACCACTATTTTAAAGAATTTGCTGTAATAAAAAACTGATAATATACACCTTTTTTTTCTAATAGTGTGTAATGATTGCCTTCTTCTACAATTCCTTCCTCCGTTAGCACTAAAATTCTGTCAGAATTCTGAATACTGCTTAATCTGTGGGCTATGGTCAGAGTCGTTCTTCCCCTGGATAGTTCAGTCAAAGATTTTGCTACCTCAAATTCACTTTCATTATCAAGGGCTGATGTGGCTTCATCTAAAATGATAATAGGCGGATTCTTTAAAAATACTCTGGCAATACTGATTCTCTGCTTCTGTCCTCCGGAAAGCTTTACACCTCTCTCCCCTACATAGGTATGATAGCCGTCCTTTAATTTTTCAATAAATTCATGGGCTCCTGCTGCCTTGGCAGCTGCCACCACCTCTTCCATGGCTGCTCCTTTTTTCCCATAGGCAATGTTTTCATAGACCGTACCTGAAAAAAGATAGATTTCCTGCTGTACCATTCCAATATTTTTACGAAGACTTTTTAAGGTCAGACTTTTGATTTCCTTGCCATCTATATAGATATTCCCTTTGGTAACATCATAGAACCTGGGAATCAAATTACACAACGTTGTCTTTCCGCCGCCCGAGGGTCCAACAATGGCAACCTTTTCTCCCGGTGAAATCTTAAGATTCAGATTTTGAAATACCCGGTTATGGTCATCCGGGTATTCGAATTCCACATTTTCAAAAAGGATTTCTCCCTGCGGCTTCTGAAGCTCCACAGCTCCCGGCTCATCAAAGATTTCAATATCCGCATCCATAATTTCCAGGAAGCGCTCAATTCCTGTCATTCCTCTCTGAAACTGCTCAAAAAATTCAATAATTCTTCGGATAGTAGCAATCAGGGTAGTGACATATAAAATATACGCTACCAAATCTCCCGGAAGAATCCAGCCCCGGATCATAAAAATCCCACCTGCTACCAGCACCGTTAAATACATTAAGCCGTCAAAAATTTTAACACTTGTCTGGAAGCGTGCCATATAACGATAGGCTTCCTTCTTAATCTCTAAAAACTTACCATTGTCCTTTTCAAATTTATCCTTTTCTACTTCTTCATTGGCAAAGGCTTTTACTACCTTATGCCCTAAAAGACTGTCCTCTATTCTGGCATTCAGCTCCCCAACCTGTCCTCTTTGCTGACGAAAGACCTTCTTCATTTTCTGATTCAGCTTAATACATACCAGCAGCATCACGGGAACGATCACAAAAATTAAAACAGTAAGAGGTAAATGTACCCTCATTAAAATCAGAAAGGATGCCAGAATCTTTATTCCGGCAATAAAAAATTCCTCCGGGCAATGATGGGCAAACTCCGTAACATCAAACAGGTCATTGGTAATTCGACCCATGATCTGTCCTACCTTAGTATTATTATAATAGGTATCTGACAGCTTCTGCAGATGGGAATAGGCATCTCTTCTCATATCTGTCTCAATAAAGGCTCCCATCACGTGTCCCATATTAGCCATATAATATCCGGCTATACAGTCGATAACCCTTAACACCAGATACAGCATTCCCAGACCGACAATGGTATTTAAAGACAGGGCTGCTAAATTTGAAATTCCTTCATTCGTAATGTAACGCATAATTAAAGGCAGAACCAGCTCACACAGTGTAGTCAGTGCCGCACAAAAAAGATCCAAAAATAAAATCTTTTTATAAGGTTTAAAATAGGGAAAAAACCTTTTCATCAGTTCCTTTGTTTCATAATTTTTTTCTACTTTTATCATTTTGCCTCCTTTTCTATGTATTTCTATCTTAGCAAGATTTAAAAAAAATTCAAGTTTCATAAAATTTTTATTCTTTTCCTTAAAAGATATGATATACTTATAAAAGTTGTGATTTGGTATCACACAAGAAGATAATATCATCTTAAATACTGTGTAATAGGAGAATTTAAACATGAGTGAAAACACAATGAGTAAAAGCAAGGCAAAACGTAAAGCCAGGCTGGAGGAAAGCAAAAAAGCAAAGCGTGAAGCAAAAAGAGGTACTTTTATCGCAAATTTTGTCATTATTTTAATTGTAGCAATATTTGCTGTTGCTGTCGGAGCACTTATTTATACTAAGGTAACCACTACTACCGCCAGCAGTGATTACGGTGCCTTTTTGAATGAAGACGGTACTCTCCGTGATGTGAATCCTACGGATTACGTAGAAGCATTAGATTACAAAAATATTGTAGTACCTGCAGCTGAGGTAGAATACACAGAGGAGGAAATGCAGGCTGCCATCGATTCTGCTCTCTCTTCCCATAAAGAATTAAACAGCGATGCTGCTTTAACCGTTGCTGATGGTGATACCGTAAACATTGATTATGTAGGAACTGTTGACGGTGTGGAATTCGAAGGCGGAAATACCGGCGGAAGTGGTGCCGATCTTACCATAGGGTCCGGCTCCTATGTAGATACCTTTGAACAACAGTTAATCGGAAGTCATCCCGGTGATCAGGTATTGGTTACAGTTACCTTCCCTGAGGATTACTCTTCCGAAGATTTACAGGGAAAAGAAGCCGAGTTTGATGTTACTGTTAACGGAATCTATGAGACCCCGGAATTTAGTGATGAATTTGTAGCTACCAACCTTTCTGACAAGGCTGCTACCATGGAAGAATACCGCAACTATTTAAAAGAAACTAATGAAGCTACCAAGCTGGATACCTATCTTTCCACTTATATTAGCGACAATGCCACATCAAAGGCTGCCAATGAAGGACATATTAAATATCTGAAGGGAATTGGCAAATATGATCAGGAAACCTACTACAACTCTTATAACGAAACTTATGTTATGATGACAGGTTCTCCTGCCTTTAACAGCTTCTCTGAGTTTACCGGAATGAGCAATTCTGAGTTCGAGGCTTATTTACAGGAAGAAGCTGAAAAACGCTCTACTCTTGATATGACTTATCAGTATATCTTTACTGATGCCGGTCTGTCCATTTCTGAGGAGGATTATCAGGCAAAGGTGGAATCTATTGGTTCTGAATCTGCCCAGACCTACGGAAAGGGTTATGTAATGCAGATGTTAATGCAGGATAAGGTTCTTGCTTATCTTGCAGAAAATGTAACTGTTGAATAAAATATTTTCCCAAGAAAAGGATAAAAAAACTGCCCTTTATGGGCAGTTTTTTTTATCCTTTTCTTAATCCTTTCGGATAATGATTCTTTATCATTCCTCCCGCAAGCTTTCCCCAGCCTATACTATAGCCTTCAACCAGCATCAGATACCAGCCTTTCTCTCCTTCACAGGAAAGAGTATTGCCTGACAAATATTGGAAAATCTCCTGTTCTTCCACCTTCATATTGTATGTATGGGTTACCTGTTCCTTGCCTAATGAAAGAGCCAGGGCATGTGAGGGTTCGAAACGATTCTTTTTCAGACTTCCCAAATGAAGTCCCGGCCTTAGAACCTTAAGCCCTTTTAAATCAGGACATTCCTCCGGCAATAAATATAATTGTTCTCCAAAGGTAATCACTCGATCCGGAAGAGAAAAGGTCAGATGCTTTTTCACAAATTCTTCCAAATCCTTAAACTCCTTAATCTTTTTCACCGGTTCCCCTGTTCCTTTTAGTTTTCCTTCTTCTATCTCTTTTTGTTCACCGGCTTTTTTATAGAGAGCAATAAAATGTCCTTCACCTTTTAGCTTGTGAGGCCAAAGTCTTATTGTTTTACTGATTTCCTGATTTTTTTCCTCGGTCCATAAATAATTTCCCCGGCTCATTCCCTCTTTCATTTCCGGCTCAAGTAATGAAAACTCCGGATATTTTTTCAAAAAACGCTCTACACAGCCTTCATTTTCCTGTGGGGCAAAGGTGCAGGTTGAATAACACAGTATTCCTCCGGGACGAAGCATTTTTACCACATCCTCTAAAATTTCATCCTGCCTCTTGGCACACATTTCTACATTACTAAGACTCCACTCCTCTAATGCTTCCTCATTTTTTCGAAACATACCTTCTCCCGAGCAGGGAGCATCTACTAAAATTTTATCAAAAAACCGGGGAAAATGCTTTGCCAGCTTACCCGGTGTTTCATTGGTAACAATAGCATTTCTTATTCCCATTCGTTCTATATTTTCAGAAAGTATCTTGGCTCTTGCCGGATGAATCTCATTACATACCAACAGTCCCTCTCCTTTCATGGCAGCTGCCAGGGCAGTACTTTTCCCGCCCGGTGCCCCGCATAAGTCCAGTACTCTATCCTTAGGACCGGAGCCCAGATATTCTGCTACCGCCATGGCACTGGGTTCCTGAATATAGTACAAACCGGCTGCATGATAGGGATGCCTTCCCGGCTGGTTTTCTTTTCCATAATAATAGCCGGTGGCACACCAGGGAATTGGCTCCAAATCAAAGGGCAGCTGTTTTAAAAACTCTTCCTCTGAAATCTTTAAGCTGTTTCTTCTTAAGCCATGATACCTGGGCTTTTCATAGCTTTGCATAAATTCTTCATATTCTGACGGAAGCATCTCCTTCATTCGCTGTTCAAATTCTATGGGCAGCATAGCCTTCCTCCTATTGCGATTCCTTATTTTCTAAAATATCCTGAAAAATAATTTCCTTTAAATATAGTTTACTATTTTCTTTTTTCTCCATGTAGCTTTCACGAAATTCTGTTTTTTTTCTGCTGATTTCTTCCTTTAAATCACCGGCAGATAACAGATAACACCCCTGTCCTCTGATAATAATCTGCTCCAGACCATCTGAGGTAGCTACTGTGATTCGATACTCTTTTGCATGCCTGGCAGCAAATTTTTCAATATATTGATCGGCAGTTTCTGCTTCTTTGGTAAAAACAATTTTAATATTATGCTCCTCCAGCACCTCAACTCTATGTCCCTGAAGTCGGTAGGCATCATATACTACCATGAGCTGTATTCCCTTCATGGCTGCATAATCAGATAAAATTTCCTGTAGTTTTCCTCTGGCAGCATCTAAATTCACCTCTGCTAATTCCTTTAATTCTTCCCAGGCAAAAATAATATTATAGCCATCTACCAAAAGATATTCCTCCTTGGCAGACTGTCCTTTGTAGATTCTTTCTCCCGAAGGAATAATTTCAGATTTTTTGCTGTACTTCCAGCCAACTGCTTTATTTCCTTCTTTTTTTCTATTGGAATAAAAGGTTCTTTCTAAAATAGCATCTATTTCCTCAGTACCAAGTACTATTTCCTGTTCTGACCTTTGAGAAACTTTTATTTCTCTGCTTGCTTCCTCTTTTGACTGTTCCTTATAGGCATAAGGAAGATGCATCCGTTCTTCCACCTGATCCCACTCCACATACACACCGGCTCCATGACTGCAAAAAATACTGCCACAGGGATTCTGCTGATCCCTCTCCGGAGAATAGCCTGCCATCTCCAATACCACTGTTTCATTATGACAGTAGTCATAGCCTCCGGGCAAACATTCCAGCTTTCCCTGACCTTTGGTATATGCCATAACCTCCTTTTGATATTCCTGCATTGTCACTACCGGACATTTTCCCTTTAGAAGGGAAACCTCTTCCTCTCCTATGGAGTTTAATTGTTCCAGTCTATATTCCGCGCACATCCTTTGCAGATCAGACATAGCCCTTCCTACCATGGTATTAGGAATCTCCAGAGAAAATTCATAGACCGGCTCCAACAATCTGCTGTTTGCTTTTCTCAAGCCCTGACGTATTGCCCGATAGGTAGCCTGCCTGAAGTCTCCTCCTTCTGTGTGCTTATTATGTGCCTTGCCCGATAGCAAGGTGATTTTTATATCTGTAATAGGTGCTCCCGTTAATACTCCTCTATGTTCCTTCTCTGCTATATGACTTAGGATTAATCTTTGCCAGTTTCGATCCAAAAGATCCTCACTGCAGTCTGTATCAATCTGTATTCCACTTCCCTCAGGTAAAGGCTCCAGTAAAACATGAACCTCTGCATAATGACGAAGGGGTTCAAAATGACCGATGCCTTCCACCGTATTCTCTATGGTTTCCTTATACAGAATTTCTCCACTGGTAAATTCAATGGGTACTCCCAGTTTTGTCTCCGCCAATTCTTTCAGAACCTGCAACTGAATTTCTCCCATGACCTTACAACGGATAAACTCTTCTTCTTCCATCCTGGTAATCTGTAAATTAGGCTCCTCCTCTTCCAATTGCTTTAGCTTCTCGTAAGCTACAAAAAGATTCGTATTTTCCGGCAACAAAATAGAATAGGTTAATACCGGCTCTAAAACTCCGTGGCTATTCTCAGTTTCCTTTCCCAAGGCCTGTCCTGCATATGTTTTTTCCAGCCCCATCACTGCCACAATTTCTCCCGGATAGGCTGTATTTACATTTTCATAAGATATCCCATTATAAAAGCGCAGTTGGTCTGCCTTCTCCGGTGGAAAGAGGACACCTCCCCTGTCTCTTCCTTCAATCATCTGCTTTACTGAAAGACTTCCTCCGGTAATTTTCATATAAGTTATTCTCTGTCCCTGAGTATCTCTTCCTATTTTATATACCTTAGCTGCAAATTCCTTTCCATAGGTCTTTCTTTCCAGGTAAGTATCCAGTCCCTCCAATAGTTCCTGCACTCCAAAATCTTTTAATGCTGAACCAAAATAGCAGGGAAAAACCTTTCTATTTCTTATCAATCTTTGAATATCATGAATTTGTGGATTCTGTCCCTCCAAATATGTTTCCAGTAGCTGTTCCTCGCCTAATGCCAGCTCCTCAAAAAACTCTACTCCTTTTTCAGAAAAATTCACACAGCCGTCACTTAATTTTTCCTTTAATTCCTTTAAGATACTCTGTTCACTTCTTTTATTTTGATCCATTTTATTTACAAACACAAAAACAGGAATTCCATTCCTCTCTAATAACTTCCAGAGAGTTTTTGTATGACTTTGTACTCCATCTGTACCACTGATTACCAAAATAGCATAATCCATTACCTGAAGTGTTCTTTCTGCCTCAGAACCAAAATCCGCATGGCCCGGTGTATCTAACAAAGTAAACTTAAAATTTTCCACAGAAAAAATAGCCTGTTTAGAAAAGATTGTTATCCCTCTTTCTCTTTCCAGGCTATGAGTATCTAAAAAAGTATCCCTGTGATCTACTCTTCCTGCTTTACTAATAGCCCCTGTCTTAAACAAAAGCTGTTCAGAAAGAGTAGTTTTACCGGCATCCACATGAGCCAAAATGCCTATAACCAAATTATTTTTTAATGCCTCCTCAGGCATATTAATTGCTCCTTTCTCTGTTACAAAATTCTCCCCATCCAATTAATTCTCTGATTTTACAGATATCCTAAAAAATATGAGTCCTAAAACAAAAAATACTGCAATTGCCCCTACACCTTTGTTAATATCTCCCGTAAGCTGGGAAACACTACTTACTACTGCCGTTCCGATAAAAGCAGCACCTTTTCCACAAATATCCATCAAACCAAAATATTCTCCTGCCCGTTCTGCGGGAATGATTTTAGTAAAATAGGAACGTGATAAGGCCTGAATTCCTCCCTGAAACATTCCTACTAAAACTGCCAGAGTAAAAAATTGTACTTGATTTTTCAAAAAATAAGCAAATACGGCAATTCCAAAATAAGCAATAATACAAATGGTAATCAAAACTTCTGCCCTGTATTTTTTTGCCAATCTTCCAAAAAGGATAGCAAAAGGGAAGGCTACAATCTGGGTTACCAGTAAAGCAACCAGAAGTCCCGTAGTATCAAGTCCCAAGGCAGAACCATAGGCAGTTGCCATATCAATAATCGTATAAACACCATCAATATAAAAGAAAAATGCTAATAGGAAGATAAAAATCTTCTTCTCCTGCTTCACATTCCGAAAGGTATTTCCTAAACGTTTAAAGCTTTCTGCAATTACATGAGGCTTTTTTTCCACATAATATTTCTGCTGGTAACGCCTTAATAAGGGAATGCTTAATAACACCCACCAAAGAGCCGTAATTAAAAAGGATAACATCATGGCAGTTCCCATAGAAATCCCAATACTGCTTCCTCCCAGCACAAGCACCAGACAAATTAAAAACGGAATACAGCTGCCGATATAACCGAGAGCATAGCCTAAAGAAGAAACCTGATCCATTTTTTCTTCCGTGGTAATATCGGTCAGCATAGCATCATAAAAAATCAGAGAACTGGAATAACCAACCTTTGCAATTACAAAAATGATTAAGAAAATCATCCATTGTTTGGCCAATCCCAGAGAAACACAGCCTATTGCCCCTATCAGTAGAGCGGCCACAAAAATAGGTTTCTTTAAGCCCTTAGTATCAGCGATAGAGCCACAAACAGGACCCAGTAATGCTACAATTAAGGTTGTAATGGAAGCTGCATATCCCCAATAGGCCAGATATTGTACTTCGGTTAATCCTCCACTTTCAGCCAGATAATTAAAATAAATAGGCATGATAGTTGCAATCAAAAGGGTAAAAGCAGAATTCCCCACATCATATAGTATCCAGCTTTTTTCTTCTTTAGAAAACTTCATTAATTTCTTCCTTCCTTACTGTTTTTCCCAATCCTTCAACTTAGAATCAAAATTATATTCATAGACAGGGTCCAGAGCCCTTCTCCCATCCAGATAATCCATGTACTCATTCAGCAAACGTACTGCCAATACCTTCCCTTCTTCGAACAGAGTAAGTAATCTGTCGGTACACTGCTCACAGTACTGATTCTTTTCCTTGTTAATAATCAGGCCCTTATAAGTCTCATATTTTCCTGCCAGCTTTAATGCAGTGGTAAGTATGGTACGCTTAAACCTTCCCTTAGGAACAAGTAAATTTAAATAAAAAATCATATCAGAAATTGATTTTTTCACTTCTTCTTCTGATAATTCAGGAAAAAAATCCTTAATCACCCTGGCATTTTCTTCTTTTGCATTGAGGTGTCCTGTTAATATTGCTTTTTCAGGATTTAATCCATCCCTTAACAGTATTTCCCTGTCAAGCTCAGCCTCGATTTCTAAATGATCTGCAATTTGCTTATCTACACTTTCATTTACAAAGCCATGGCAGGTAACATCCAGTGTAAAATGACACAAAAAACCTAGAATATAAGATATATGGGCCTGACTATCCTGATGTTTTTCCAGCACCCGAGCTGCCTTTTCAAAAAATTCCCTTCCACTATGTTCATGCAAACGATATCCAAGGGTATTGACCTTATTTTTACTCAAAGCATTATAATAAAATAATAAATCAGGGCCATGAAGTCCTATTTGAAATAATTCAGGGTAAGCCTCTACAATTTCTTTTGCCTGTGGATTTAACTGCTTTCGTACTTCATCGCCTAATTTATAATGTGCATATGTCGTAGGCATCTTCTTTTCTCCTGTCTTATCAATAACATTCCCTAACATTCTATCATTCTGCCCACATTACTGCAACTAAAAAGAAAGGGGACATGATTACATGCCCCTTCCTTTTTATGGTAATAAATATGACAATATCAAATTTGGAACTGTTCCAGCATCTGAACCATGGTTGCTACCTGTGCAGACTGCTGCTCGCTTACTGCTGCTGTTTCTTCACTGGTTGCAGAGTTGTTATCTACAATTTCTGCCACTCTTGCTACATTAGAATCGATCTGATACATATTAGTAACTTCTTCTCTCAGCTCCTTTGCAATCGTGTTCATCATACCGGTAGATTTTTGTGCTTCTGTTATTACACTATTCATACTTTCAGCAGTAACATCTGCATAACTGATTCCTTTCCTTACAGCAGCCACCGTAGTTTCAATCAGCTTCTTGGTTTCTCCGGCAGCATTGGCTGATTCTTCCGCAAGATTTTTAACCTGCTCTGCAACTACGGCAAAACCTCTTCCGGCTTCTCCTGCTCTGGCTGCTTCTATGGCAGCATTCAAAGACAAAAGATTTGTCTGATTGGCAATATCTTCAATGGTACCAATAATAGTATGTATCTCATTGGAGCATTTTTCAATCTCTCCGATTGCTTCCTTTAACTCCTGCATCTTAGCATTCCCATCCATCATGGTGGAAGCAGCACCTTCTGCCATGCGTACAGTTTCTTCTGCTTTCTTGGCTTTTTCCTCCAAAGAAAGAGCCATATGGTTAACCATCCCTGCAACCTCCTGTACCATCTGAGATTGAATGGTACTTCCTTCTGCCAAATCCATGGCTGCCTTAGACATCTGTTCTGAACCGGCATCTATTTCCTGGGCTGTCAGCTGAATGGTAGCCAGCATTTTCTTGGTTTCCCCTACGATATCCATCAAGGATTCTTTAATTTTAAAGAAATCTCCCACGTACTCCTTATTAACATTTACTCTGTAATTACCATGTGCCATATTCTCCAGAACATCAGAAATTTCTGAAATCATATCATTGAAATTATTTTCCATGTACTGCAGGGCACCAACCATTCGTCCCACTTCACTCTCATCAATATCCATTCCTCTCAGATCCGCATCCAGATGTCCCTGGGAAAGCTCACCTAAGGCAGTGGATACTCCCACAATGGAATCCAGTAATTCTTTTTTAGAGAAATGAATTGTTTTTACAATCATCATTACCATACCGCTGCAAAGGATAATGAAAACGATCTCACAGGCATACATAATAAAATTAACCAGCTTCTGTTCCTTTGCCATACGCTCCTGCACGGTATTAATCAGCACATCTGTATCGTTATTGATAATATGTATGGTTTCTTCATATTCATCACCAAAAACATAATCCATAGCTGCCTGTCTGTCCCCGGCCCTGGCACTTTCCATGGCTGCTGTTTCCAAAGGTACCAGTTCGTTAGATAAATTGGAGATATTATTGATCATATCCCATTCACTGTCTTCCAGACCATTCCTTGTAAGTCCTTCCAAAGCAATGTCTCTGTTTTTAATTACTTCCAGCTCATCCATATATTCCTGATAGTATCTTTCATCTGCGGTAACCGCAAAAGCCTGTACCGCACTTGTAAGATTCTCGGAACCGGTACAAAACTGGGTCAGATACATGGTATTTTCCAACTGGATCTGACTCTTTCTCTGACTATAAACGGTAAAATAAGCAAACAACGCCAATACAATAATTGAAGTGATTACGATCGTATAGGTTGTTCTGGTAATCAGCTTCAGCTCCTCTGCCTGACTTTTAATTTTGTGTGTTTTTGAGTTCTCCTTAGACACTTTTTCTCCCTCCGTTTCTGCACTTTCCTCTTGTACAACTACCCCTTATAAACTAATCCTACTCTTAGGAAATAATTATATTGTTTATTATATGTCTTTACAGTGAAATAGTCAAATTATTCTTTTAATTTTCTTCATTTTCCATACTTTTCTTTTATTTGTCGCTATTTAGATAAAAAAATCCTGTATCACCATAAAAAGTGATACAGGAAACAAAATATTATTATTTTGATAAAAGGTCTTCTACTGCCGCATCTATATTTCTCAAAGTTGTTTCCAGATCCTGTCCTTCCAGATAGGCCTGAAATTCCATGCCATAGGCTTCATGAGCAGCTGCCGCTTCTCCCCATTCATTCCACGGGCAATATACATTGCCTGCGTTTAATGCCAAAGAAGCTGAATCATAAACATCAGGCAACTCAAAATCAGCACCATTCAAGTAAGAGGAACCTCCCTGATTATTCTCCCAAAGAGCAATCTGTCCTTCTACGGTAGTTAATGCATCTAAAACCTTCATAGCAAGCTCCACATTATCAGACAGGGCATTTACTGCAAATCCGCAGCCGGGACCTCCAATCAGCCAGCCTTCAGAAGGTGTGGTTCCGAAAAAAGGCATCATATCAATATTTAAAGAGGGATTTTTTTCCATTATGGCATTATAATCCCATGGGCCTGAACAAAACATTGCTGCTTTTCCTGTGGCAAATTCATCCAGTGCCTGGGAATGGTCAATTCCCAGCATCTCTGTGGTATAGATACCCTCCGTTATCATTTCCGACCATTTTTCCAGATAGGAATTCACAGTACCACTCATAACCACCTTACCTTCCCGGTAATCACCATTAAACATTCTTCCCTCCGGTGTTGAAAAATATTCAGCTGAAAGAAAAGCCAGGGAATTTTTTAACATAGGCTCCCAGCTCATAAGACCTGCTGCCAGGGGCTTAATCCCAGCCTCCTGAAACCTCTTACAAACTGCAATATACTCATCAAAGGTGGCAGGGACTTCAATGTTATATTGTTTAAAAAGATCTTTATTAAAGTAAACTCCTTCAAACCAGGAAATCCCTGGAAGAGCATAAATATTACCGTCATAAGTATATACACTTGTTCCAGCTGCAGAATACCTTCCGCCCAATTCATTCAGTTCCTGCAGATATCCCAGCCTAGCATGTTTATGGGCCGAGGCAGGTGATTCACAGATAATATCCGCTCCCTCTCCTGCACTTAGCTGGGCATCTACTACCGTATTATAATTACTGTTATCTATATATTGATATTCAATTTTTACCTCCGGTACTGCTTCCTCTATATAAGCCAGTAAAGCATCCACTGTATCCTTAGAATTCCAGTAGGTCATTCTCAAGGTTACCTTCTGAGAGCCTTCTTTTGTTGATTGTTCTGCTATTTTCTCTTCTTTCGAGGCTTCCTTTGTTATACCGCATCCGGCAATTACTCCCATAACCACTACCATGGCTACAAAAAATATCAATAACCTGTTCCTCATGGTCTCCTCCTTCAATCAAATATACATTTCTTAGAAATTATGCCTTCTCTCTGACACTATTCTACTCCTTTACTAAGAATTTTCCTACAGAAACTTATATTTTATTGTAAGATTTGATTTTATTTAACGATTAATCAATGAAGAATCCTGTTCTAAATCCACAGTTTTCAGCTTTTTACAAATTCTGACAGTAAAGCTGACCATCCCATTATCCTCCACCTTTGGAAGAATAGTACAATGAGGATCATCGTAATACAGACGTATTCTCTCTTTTATACTGTATAAACCATAGCCTCCTGCCGGACGTCTTACCTTGGATAAAAGCTCCTTTTCCTCTATCTGATCTGCTGTATTTTTAATACAGAAAACAATATAATCCTTTTCCAGATGATAGCTGACTACAATCTTTCCCGTCTTTCCTTCCTCCATCTTATCCACACCATGGATAATAGCATTTTCTACCAAGGGCTGTAATAGGAAATTAGGCATTAAAAGCTCTTTTCCCTCTTCTGAAAAATCCAGCTCTACCTGAAAGCCACCATCATGTGTTCCTTTTTGAATCTCCAGATATGAGGTAATGGTATCCAGCTCATTTCCCACAGTTGTAATGGCCTTTCCTCCATTTAAGGTGCTTCGATAGAATTTTGCCAGTAAGCCGGTAAGCTCAGCAATCTCCTCGTCCCCCTTTCTGATAGCTTTCCATTTTATAGAAGACAGGCAGTTATACAGAAAATGAGGATTAATTTTTGCCTGCAAGGCTGTCAGCTCAATCTTTCGCTTTTCCATTCCCAGTCTATAGGTTTCCTCCATCATATCATCCATTTTTTTCTGCATCTTTGCAAAGCTCCGGCTTACAACACCTATCTCATCCTCATATCTGAGATCTAAATCCACCTTAAAATTACCTCTGCTGATTTCTTCAGAGGCCTCCTTTAATCTTAATATACGATCACTTAATACCGTAGATACCAGGGTTGCCAGAAGCATTAAAAAACCAAAACTGATTCCCATTAAAAGCACAGTTGTTTTTTTCAGCTCCTGCAGCTGATAATCAATGGCACCGCGGTCTCTGAAATAAAAAATTTTCCAGCCATTAGAAAGTTCCTGCTCTGATGCCAGAAAAAAAGATGGTGTTTCCACAAAATTTTTTGGCTTGGATTCTAAAATAAAAGCCTCTACTTTATCTGCCAAGTCCTGATCCCGGTATGCGGTTTTAAATATCACCCTGCCTTTTTCATCCAGCAAAAAATTTCCTCCCTCTACACCGTCTACATGTCCAATGGACTCTGTCATTTTATCCAGATTAAGCTCCAGCTCCAATACGCCTATCGCCCTGGAAGAAGAATCCTCATCCAAAATCGTTCTGCTGGCATAGATCTTTCCGTCCTCTATCCTCCAAATAGTTTTAAAATTACTTTTACTCTCCCGGTACCACTCCTCTTCCTGAATCTTACCCGGAATGCAACAAAAATCTCCCAGATTGCGGTGAAGATAGGGACTGTAAATCCGTATCCAATCCAGATTTTCATCTGAGGTTATAAAATACCAGAATACCGGTTCCACATCTTCCGAAAGTGTTTTCGTAAATGCATTTAAGTTCTTCTTTAAATTTTCCAGATTTCTTCTGAAATCAACGTTATATGTAAGATACCGAAGATTGTCATTTTCTCTGCTAACCGAATTTTCCATGCTAATCTTCATACTTACTGCAGCATCATTCATACTTAATCTGGCCTGCTCTAAAAAACTTTTCTTAAAAAAATGATAGGAGTAGCTTCCCAATAACAAAACAGGCAAGAGTGCCAAAATACCATAGCTAATGATTAATTTATTTTTAAGATTGGCTGAACCATAGTACCATCTTGCAAATCGTTTCATATGTTACAGCTCCTCCCTGTATTGCTTGGGCGTCCTTCCGTAATAGGATTTAAACAGCTTGTTAAAATAAGATTGATTTTCATAACCGCAGGTTTTAGCAATCTGGATTACCTTCAGACTCTTATCTTCTAACAGCTGCCTTGCTGTTTTCATCTTTAACTCCGTAATATATTCAACGATTCCCTGGCCGGTTTCCTTTTTAAAGATATGACTTACATAGGCCGGTGCCAGCTTCACTTCCCTGGCCACATCTGCCAGACTAAGATCACTTTTATATTCCTGCTGAATAAAGCGCTTGATTCTTCCGATCAGTTCAGAATCTGATGATTTCTTTTTTTCTTCTGCATTGGTCAGGATGCGGTCTACTGCTACAGAAAAATCTCCCAATACCTTCTCCGGTTTATTTTCCGAAAAAAATTCACCTGCCATGGCAAGAGCATCCTCATATTCCACCTGGGGCATCTTATCATATAATTCTTTTACAATAGAGTAGAGAAGCAGCTGAATATAAATCCTGCTTACCTCATTGGTACTTAAGAGTGACTGTCTCAGCTGAACACAGCCCTCTCTGATCTTATCTACCTCCTGTTTCTCAATGGCCTGAAAAATATCACTCTTTACTTCTTCAATACTTCTGGCATGAAGAGAACACATATTCTTTCCTTCTGATGCAAAAATAATTCTGTCACCATATAGAAAAACATCCTTGCGCAGTTCATTGATTCTTTCTACCTGATCAAGTAATTGTTCCATGGAATTAGATTTTCTTCCCGCGACAACAAGACACTCCTGTCGGCCGGTCAAAGCTTTCAATAACGCTTCCAGCCTTTCGTAAAGCTCAAGGGTGTCTTCAAATTCTTCATTTCTAATCACAAGGAAAGCCTCATTGGGAAGAATTTCCGAAAAAGTAACTTCCTTAAAATATTCCTTGGCAGTTTTCAAAAATTCCTCACCATTATGCTTAAAATAATTATCTATAAACTCAAAGCAAACCGGAATACAGAACCTGTCCTCTTTTTCAAATAAAAGTTCACTCAGTATTTCATTATCATTCTCAGAAATCTTACCTGCACGGAACATTCGATACAGCAAGGCTTCACGTACCGTCTCCTGCTGTTCTAAATCATGACGCGAGCTTTCCCTGTTCTTTTTAATTCTTCCCAATACATCTTCCATACATTTTTGGAATTCCCCTATTTCCATGGGCTTTAACAGATATTTAACCACCCCTGCTTCCATAGCCTTCTTGGCAAAATCAAATTCGGAATAGGCGCTGTAAATAATAATAATTACTTCCGGATAAAGCTCTGAGACTTTTTTTGACAGCTCCAGCCCATCCATGACAGGCATCTTCACGTCAGTGAATAAAATATCAAAGGACTCCTGTTCCATTATTTCTAATGCCTTCTGCCCATTAGAGGCCTGTTTAATTTCCAAAGGATATCCAAATTTATTTATTAAAAAAGAGACACCCTCTCTTTCAGAACGTTCATCATCTACCAATAAAATATTATATTTTTCCACTTTTCCCCTCCATACTACTTCATCCTTATAAAACTTTTTTTACATTATAACCTAAGTATTGGGAAAAAAAATGAATAAAAACTAAAGATATTTTTATTGGACTTTATGATTTTTTTTATTCTTCCACAGATTTACCAGAGGATTTCTGCCTGCTCCTGATTTTTCCTCTGCCGACAGCATATCCCAGGCAATGGCTGCAATAATAATCATCCCCTTAATCAGATTATGATAAATAGAATCTACTCCCAGCAGGCGAAGTCCGTTGGTCATAACACCTATGAGAACTGCTCCCAGCATGGCTCCCTGAAGGGTTCCTTCTCCTCCCCTCAAAGAAACACCACCAATCACAATAGCGGCCAATACGTCATTCTCATAGCCCTGAGCCTGAGATGAGGAAGCCTGACGATTCATGGATGATAATACAAAACCGGATAAGGCTCCTAAAAAACCGGAAATAGTATAAGCTATTACAATAATCTTTCTTGCAGGAATTCCGGACAGCTCTGCTGCCTGCCTGTTTCCTCCCACTGCATAAAGCTGTCTGCCATAAACTGTATCATTCAAAATAAAATAACAAACTAAAAAGCAGACAAGTAAAATATAAACAGGAATAGGAATTCCCAGGAATCTTGACTGGCCGATCACATTCATAAATTCACAATTTAGTACATTGATCAATTTATTTCCTGTAATAAATTGCACGATTCCATAAAGAACCTCGTTGGTTGCCAAAGTCAATAAAAATGCCGGTATCTCAAATCTTGACAATACAATCCCATGAAAGAATCCGCTGAGTACACCGCAGGCTGTACCTGAAAGCAAGGCCAGCAAGGCTCCTGTGGTACTTTCTCCAAAAGCCAGAGCCACAGTAGCAGCCATGGCACCGCAAACAGCCGCATTCCCGGAAACGGTACGGTCAATTCCTCCCAGGAGTACCGGAAAAGTGGCACCGCAAATCATGATACCTGTCAGGGAGATGGAGTACATAATACTGACAAAGTTACTGTAAGTAAAAAATTTTCCCTTGGTAGTCAGGGTTAAAAAGATACATAAAATAACCAGTACCAGCAAGCGGCTGTTGACTGCCGTATTTTTTATTCTTTTACTTCTTTTTTTCATTATGCTCCTCCTTTCCTTCCTCGCGAAAGCCGGAAGCTGCCATAAGAATTTCCTCCTGGGTCACTATCCCCTCCTTAAATTCTCTGACAATTTCTCCTTCTCTTAATACCAGAATTCTATGAGCTACCCTTAAAACCTCAGCCAGGTCCGAAGATACCAGAAGGACTGCTACTCCCTGTGCTGCCAGACCTTCTATCATTTCATAAATCTCATCCTTGGCTCCAATATCAATACCAACGGTAGGCTCATCAATAAGAATAATTTTCAAATCTCTGGTCAGCCATTTTCCAAGCACTACCTTCTGCTGGTTTCCTCCTGATAAATTTCCTACTGCCACCAGAGGATTGGCCGGACGAAGATCTACCATCTCCACTGCCCTTTTTCCCAGATCCTTTTCTTTTTTCTGATGAACAATCCCTCTATGAGAAAGACTATCATAATTTGTAATCGCTATATTTTTTGTTACGGATAACAACGGAGCGAAGCCCTGAGTTCTTCTGTCTTCCGGTATAAAGCCAAAGCCGGAGGCTACCGCTCTTTTTATTCCCGGCTGATAGCTTTTTCCTTCTACCAGTATTTCTCCCTGTTCCAAGGAATCTGCCCCGTAAATTGCACGCAAAACCTCCGTTCTTCCCGATCCTACCAGACCTGTCAGAACTAAAACCTCACCTTTTTTAACTTTAAAGGAAATATTACGAAAACTGCCCGGAATAGAGAGATTCTTTACCTCCAGCACAGTCTCTTTCTCTGATTCTTTTAAGGCTCTGGATGCAGTTGCTTCACTTAACTCTTTGCCTATCATCATCCTGATAACCTGAGAGGGAATAATATTCTCCTTTTCAATTACACCTGCCAGCTTTCCGTCTCTTAAAACCGTAATTCTGTCAGAAAGATGAAAAACCTCTTCCAGACGATGGGAAATATAAATAATGCTTACTCCCTTTTCCCGCAGCTGGTGAATAATCTTAAATAATAATTCTGATTCATGGCTGGATAAGGAAGCTGTTGGTTCATCCATAATGATCAGCTTTGCATCCAGGGCCAGAGCTTTTAAAATTTCCACCATCTGCATCTGAGCCAGAGACAGAGTTTCCACAATATCATTAACTCCCAGGGAAAAACCATAATACTCAATTAATTCACTAATTCTTTTCTTTTCCTGTTTTTCCTTAATAAAGCCAAAGGCTGTCAGTTCTTTTCCCAGCATTACGTTTTGGTACACGGAAAGTGTGGGAATCAGGGAAAGCTCCTGAAAAATAACAGCAATTCCAAGACTGGCTGCTTCCTGTGTAGAGGTAAGACGAACCTCTTTTCCTTCCATAAATATCTGCCCACCATCCTTGGGATATACACCTGTCAGTATTTTGATCAGAGTGGATTTGCCGGCACCGTTTTCCCCCAGTAAGGCATGAACTTCTCCTTTTCTCACCTGAAAATCTACATTATTTAATGCATGAACATGGGCAAAGATTTTTTCTATTCCTTTCATCTCAAATAAAATGTTGTTATCCATTGCCGTTCACCACCTTTTTTTCTCTCAGGGTTGCTGCTGCTTTTTTATTCTTCTTTCCCATAAACTCGTTATAATAAGCATCAAAAATCAACATTAAAACGATAATAAGACCTGATACCACCGCCTGAGTCTGGGTAGTAAATCCATATTTTCTCATGCCGTTTCTCAGTACCTGCATAAAAACTACACCAATTACGGTTCCCACCATATCTCCTCTTCCGCCGGTAAAGGCTGCTCCTCCGATTACCGTTGCAGAGATTGCCTGTAAGGCAAAGGTCTGTCCTGTGGCCACTTCATTGGAACGATATCTTCCCAGAGTAAACATGGCTGCCACAAAGGCACAAAATCCGGAAAAGAGAAAGGCTGTCATTTTTGTTCTGATAAAACTAATTCCCGAATACTCTGCACTTTTTCTACTGGCCCCCATGGCATAAATATAAGTTCCCTGCTTTGTTTTTTTCAAAAATATCTGGGCCAGAATAGCCAGACCAAGAAATACAAAGGTGACCAGATAGATTCCTCCAGGTCCCGCCTCCCCCAGGGCTATCATTGTCTTATTATTTATTTGTATTGCCCCTATTTGTCCAAACTCATTACGAACTGCCAGGATGTACGTAAGTCCGGTAAAAATAAACTGAGTAGATAACGTGGCTACAAAATCCGGAATTTGCAGCAAGCCTACACAAATACCATTAATTGCTCCTCCCAATAGTGCTGTAACAAGGCATGCAAGTATAATTGCCATCAGGGGCAATGCCGTATAATGATATAAATGTGCAAAAACCATACATACCGTTCCCATTAAGTGACCACAGGAAAGATCATTTCCTCCGGTGATAATGGTCATAGTCACACCAATTGCCAGAATACCTATTACCGAACACTCTCTTAATAATGTAATAATGTTTGCTCCCGTAAAAAAAGAATCTGTTGTTACAGTAAAAATAATTACTAAAAGTAACAGTAAGGCAAGGGAAATCAAACGTCTCAATGTTTCCTGTCTCATACCTTCCTCCATTATTTTCTTATCCTTTATATACAAACAGATGGTCACGCCTTCCCGCGTGCCATCTGTCTGATTTACATAAAAGACATCAATTCCTCTGACTTCTTACCAGCGCATATCTTCTGTAATTTCTCCTACATTTTCTATATCTACTGTCATAGGCGGCATTTTAATTACAGGTGTCTGTGTCAGGGAAGAGGTATCAATATTAGAGCCCATATACATCATCAGCATACGAGCCGCTGTAGCTCCCTGATCGTAGCAGTTGGTATAAACAGTTCCTGTAATAATACCTTCCTCAATATATTCCAATGCCTTAGTTTCCCCATTAGCTCCCCAAATCATAATATCTGAATATCCTGCGTTACGCACAGCTTCTCCGGCTCCCTCTGCCATCTGATCATTATGAGCAAACACTGCATCTATCTGATCTCCATAGGTTGTAAGAAAATCCTGCATTACTGTATTTGCTTTTTCCATATTCCACTCAGCTGTCTGTTCATCTAAAATGGTGATTTCAGGATATTCTGCCATGGCCTGCTGGAAGCCCTGTTCCAGACTTTCTCCTCTGGCTGCTCCCGGTGTAGCCTGAATAACTACCACATTGCCTTTCCCGTTAAGATCTGCTGCCATTCTTTGTCCGATGGCATAGCCGGCCTCCACGTCTGTCATGGCAACCAAGCCTGCATGAGGTGTATTTACATCAATATTGATACATACAACAGGAATTCCTGCTGCTTCCGCATCAGCTACCGCCTGGGCACTGGCATCTGAATTCCATGCCTGTAAAATAATTCCGTCATATTCCTGGGCAATTAAATCAGCAATAATTGCATTCTGGGTATCTGAGCTTTTTTCTCCGTCAAAGGTATTAAATTCCACATTGCTCCAGTATTCCAGCTCCTGCTTAATTCCTTTTTCCCAGGCCGTTCCGTTGGCTTCTGAGGCTGCTGTGGGAATCCAGCCAATCTTAATGGGATCTGCGTAAGGATTTTTACTGTTTTCCTTTACTGCAACTGTTCCCTTTTCTTCCCCGGCTGCTTCTGTATTTTCTGTTCCTTCTGTGACAGGTACATTCCCTTCATTGGCAGGTGCACAGGCTGCCAGAGAAAATACCATGGCAAAGGCACAGACACCACTGAGTAATTTTTTTAATTTTATCATTATTTTTTTCCTCTCTTTCTCTCATAATCAATCAGCAAGTGATTGCTTGTGGGCTGAACTGTTACTATTCTTCTGATTTTACTTCCAGCCTTTATTTAGCTGCTGGCTTTCATCTTTGTCTGTATTTTGTTATGTTACACTCCTATATTACAAATCTGGATATAGAATGTCAAGTTTTTAAATAGGTGCAATCCCTTTCTCTGTAACTACAACTCCTTAAACACTTAAACATAAAAAAGTACCGGCTTTTGCTTTCCGGTACCCGTTTTTTATTTCCATAATACTTCTTCTACGATTTCTATTCCGGCTTTAATACAATCATTACAGGAACAAAGCACTACCCCTGTATCCAGCCCTTTTAGCTTTCTGCAAACAGTTTCTCCTGTTTTTTCCTTAAAGCGTCTTTCCATTTCAGCAGAAAGCTTATAGGTATCAGCCTTTGTTTTGGGTGACTCCAGATTTTTATCACTATTCTTTAAGCCTGCCAGAAGAATTGCTCCCGTCAATGCTCCACAGGTCTGATTGGCCGCTCCCATTCCCAGACCAAAGCCCTCTGTCATACTAAATAACAGCTGCTCCTCCACTTGTACCTCCTCTTTAAAGGCACAAGCTACACACTGAGCACAATTATATTTTTTATCATGCAATTGCATTGCAAGTTCTTTTTTATCCATGGTTTTTCTCCTTCTGTTTTCTCTACGCACCGGGGATACTTTTTTCCAGACACAATGCTCCCCAGCCTACCCTGTTATTGGGATAGTTCTCTTCCCCGCGAATGGGCTTTGCCCCTTTTCTCAGATAAGCCTTTATTTTTTCTCCGTATAGATAGGGATCATTTCCTCTAACAATTCCCCACTCCATTAAAAGAGCTGCACTTCCGCTAACCATAGGAGTTGCAAAGGAGGTTCCCGTATAGGTTTGGACACCGCCTCCCGGCGCAGAAGCCAGAATTCCTACTCCCGGTGCTGCCAGGTCCGGCTTATTTCTTTCTTCCCACAAAAGGTCTTCTTTTTCTAAGCCTTCACCACGACCTGAAAAATCTGCATATACTCCGGTAGCATCATTATAGGCTGCCACAGAAATTGTTCTTGCTCCGGTGGCAGGATTCGTAATTGTAAGATCCGGTTCCTGCCGTAAAAAACCGGTGTCAGAATTTCTCTGCTGCCCGGCCGGAAGATACATTTGAATCTGTCCTACGGTAATCTTCCTTTCTATAAAACGAAAATTCCATATTCCCTCATTCAGATAAGACTCTTTGGGCAAAAACACAAAAAAAACTTCCTGTTTACTGCTATAAGGTGTGGGAACTCCTGTATATACCAGCACCTTGGTTTCCTGCCAGATAAAGGTCTGCCTTTTGGGGATGGTCTCCAACAATAGGGAGAACACCTGTCCATCAGGGGCAATTAAGTCGATAGAAAAATCATCCTCATAAAATTTCCACAACTGCACATTTACCGTTGGCTCTCTTCTTCCAATCGTTAAGCCTATGGTTTTTATCTCCCTGATATTTCCTGCAAAATGACCTCCTGCAATTCCCTCATTACCACAGCCTACGCAAATACTTGTTCTTCCCATGGCTGCTGCCTGATCCAAAAACTGCTCTACCAGGGAGCTTCCGTCCCTGGGACCATAGGTATTTCCAAAGCTCAGGTTAATTACCATCGGTCTTACATATTCCTCAGCCTTCTGAATACAATAGGTTACTGCTCTCATCAATTCTGTAGTAGAAGGATAGCCTCTTTTCCCGGAAGGTCTAAGCTTTACAATCAATAAATTACTGCCCCTTGCCACTCCCTGCAGCAATCTTTGAGGATGAGATGAGGCAGCCACTGCAGTTACTGCTGTTCCGTGGCCTCTTTCATCAATTTGGGAAACCAGCTGCAAAGCCTCTTCCTTTGTTTGTGCCCGCAGTGCCAGGTTAATTCTCTCCCTGCTATACTCCACTCCCAAAAGAAAACCTTTGGGTGGAAGCTTCCCCTCTCCAGGATTGGGGATTTCTGTTTGATCCCACAGGGATAAAATTCTTGTTTCTCCCTGTACTTGAAAGTCCTCTAAAAAATAATCAATCCCGGAATCAATCACTGCCAGAATCACTCCCTTTCCGGTAAGTTCAAAAGGAGCCTCCCTGACTCTGTTTATACAGGAAGCCAGCTTTGCTTCGTAAATTCCGTAAATCAGACTCTTGGGAAGCTCCAAATATTCTATTTCCGATAAAGCTGATACCTGCTCTATCTGTTCCTCCTTCAAAGTTAAAATAGCATAACCTGCAAGCAGGATTTCTACTCCGATTCCCATATCCTCCAGCCGCCTGAGATCTCCTCGGTATTTTACAATAATCTCCCACAAGCCCTTCTCTTCTTCAATTCCCACATTCAGTATTTCTGATTTTTCTCTTTCCTCACTTGTAGAGCTGATTGCCAGTCGAAGAAGATTTTCCTGTTTCTGCGATTCCATAATACTGCCTTTTTATTTTAGGTTATGCTGGAAAACTACTACTTTATTCTATTTCTTTTTCATAAAAGGCTTTAGAGAAGCTAATCAGATACTCCAAATCCTTACTTCCTGCTGTCTCAAAGCTGGAATGCATGGCCAGCTGTGCCAGACCGATATCTGCTGTGGGAATAGAAGCATGGGAAATGGAAATATTTCCCAAAGTGGAACCACCTGCAATATCTGATCGGTTATGATAGATCTGGTAAGGAACTTCAGCCTCCTTACAAATTGCTTTAATCACAGCCCCTGTATAGGCGTCTGTTGTATACTTCTGATTCCCGTGATATTTAATAACAATTCCCTTATTTAATAAGGGATAATTTTTACTATCTGATTTTTCCGGATGATTGGGGTGAAGGCCATGGCCGTTATCCGCAGATACTAAAAAGCTGTTAGCAATCATCTGACTTAGTTCTTCTCTTTTTCCCAGACTATAAGTAATCCTCTCCAGATTAGAAAGTAAAAAGTCAGAATCTGCTCCCTGTCTTGTACTGCTTCCCACTTCTTCATTATCGAAGATACAGTATACATTACAGTAGTCTCCTGCCTTTGCCTGTAAAAATCCTTCCAGGGTACCGTAAGCACATTCTAAATCGTCAATTCTGGGAGCACCTATAAACTCTTTATTTTTTCCCAGAAAACAGCCGGACTGTCTGTTATATACAAATAAGTCCTTCCCCAAAATCTCCTGATCATTTCCCAGCTTTTCCTTCAATAAAGCATCCAGGCTGTCATCTTCCTGTCCGGACCAAAGAGGCTGTAAATCAACCTGGGCATTATAAGCAAAGCCCTGATTGATTTCCCGGTTCAGATGAATTGCCACATTAGGTATAATACAAAGATTTTCCTCAAAATTTATCAATTTTGTTTTTAACTCTTTTCCTTCTTTTACCACTACTCTGCCTGCCATGGAAAGGGGCCTGTCCAGCCAGGTGGAATCTATCATTCCTCCATATTTTTCCACATTAAATTTTACATAAGACTTTTGGGTAATGGCTTCCGGCTCTTCCTTCAGCTTAAAGCAGGGAGAATCACTGTGTGAGGCCATGAGAAGGAAGCCCTTGGGACTATTTTTAGGAAGCTTAAAGGCCAAAAGGGAGCTGTCATTTCTGACTACATAGTAGCTTTTGCCTGCCTCCAGAAGATAACTATCCTTTTCTTCCAGGGAAAGGAAGCCTTCTTCCTCCAACCGTTGTCTGATATTTTCCACAGCATGATAGCTTGTTGGACTTTTTTCTATAAAGCTAAAAAACTTTTCCATTATTCCCACTCCTTCCTATTTCTTAATTACAACCTCACCCTTTTCCTGTAAAAAGGCCGGGTAATAGGATAATTTTGCCTTTCTTAATCCTTCGGCTCCCGTATCCTCTTCTCTGTTTACATAAAGAAATTCTGTGGCCTCATGGGCTAAAAACTGCTGATTAATCATAGGGTACGCTCCCTGTACCTCAGAAAGGGCTTTTTCAATATGAACCACAAACATCTGATCATTCAAAGCCTCTCCTAAGGTAAAGGCTACAATTCTTTCTCCTGCACGAAGAACTCCTCCTTTTAGTCCCAGTTGTTCTGCCTCCATTACTGCTCTTCTGGTCACACAAAATTCATTGTGCTTTTCTCCCCGTTCCTCACATAGATTGATACGCTTCCACTCTTCTGCCATTTCCAGACATTCTTCCCTGTTTTCATCAGATAATGGCTCATAAGACCAGTCGGGATGATTTTCCTTAAATTTATTAATATGATTTCTTTTTCCGTGAAGCTTTTTTCCTGCCAAAGAAATCATCTTTTCCACTTCATATACATAATCTGCGGAATCTCTGTCATAGACAATTTCATATTTTCCGGGAAAAAGCTCCTCCAATAAAGCAAACTTGTCCTCTGTCACCAGATGTAGCTTAAACTCACAGTTAATTTCCTGAAAGTATTCCTCCAGCAGTAATAATACCTGTTTTAAGTTGGCTTTACTTGCCTCATCCTTGGCAAAAGGAATACAAACAGAGGTGGTTTCCTCTTTTGTAATGAAAACCAACATGTCCTCTATGATTGTATACTTCATTTCATAAAAGGGCGCCCATAAATAATTATTGGCAAAGGATATTTCACAGCATTTACTTTGTTCGTATTTATAATAAGGCTCCAGGATTTCTCTGGATTCCATGGTAATATCTTTCCATTCTATCTTCATATACTCTTCTGTCTCTCTTTCTCTTCTAAACAACATTATCCCTAATGTGGTATTCTATCACTTCCCAACAGAATAATCTATAGAAGTAAAAGGGAAAAAATAGCATAAATTCTCACTTTTTATAGTAATACTGTCCTTCCTGGCATATTTTTTCTTTGATCTGTAATTGAAGAAGAATGTCCAATAATTGCTGAAGTGTCATATCTTTTTTCTCTCGTTTTATATTTTCCAGGATTTCCTCTATAAATAGGGGAGTAACGTCTAAAGCATTCAGAATTATTCTTTCTAATTTATCCGGTACATATTCCTCCTCTCCCTCTCTTTTTTGATATATGGTTTTATAATGGTCACAGATTTCTTCTGCAAATTCACTGACAGATAAAATCATTCCCGCTCCCATTTTAATCAGCTGATTACAGCCCTTGCTTAAATCATCTGTGGTTCTGCCCGGTACACAATAAACTTCCTTTCCCTGCTCCAGCGCCATGTCCACGGTGATCAGGGTTCCGCTTTTCCTTCTGGCTTCTATGACTACCAAAATGTCCGCCAGGCCGCTGATAATCCTGTTTCTTGGAGGAAACAAGCCGGGAGCCGGCTTTGTATAAGGAGAGTATTCTGATAACAGGCAGCCCTGCCTTTGAAGCCGTTCATATAAGGGATAGTTTTCTTCCGGATAACAGACCTGTACTCCACATCCCAATACTCCTATACTCCTTCCCCCTGCTTCTAAAGTATTCCACTGACAAATACCATCAACTCCTCTTGCCATACCGCTAACTGTAAGAATTCCGTTTTTTGCCAGTTCCATCCCCATCTCTTTTGCCATCAGCTTTCCATAGGCAGAACATTCCCTGGCTCCCACCACTGCCAGTGTAGGAAGGTTCCACAAATGTTTTTCTCCTTTTTTATATAAAAGTAAGGGCGGATCCGGAATTACAGATAATTTGGAGGGATAGCCTTCACTGCCATAATACAGTAAACAAATCCCGGCATTTTGCAATTCCTCCCACTCCCTTTGTATATTTATGGATTGACGCTTACGCTCAATTTCTCCTGCAAGCCTTTCAGAAATAATATTTTCCAGCAAACCTGTTCCTTCTTCAAAAAGCTGCCTGGGTGTTGTTACTTCTAAAATCTTCCTCATAGTTATCTTCCCTACCCCGGGAATCTGATACAGCCAGTGATAATAGGCTTCCTCCGATAGCTCTGTTGTTTTCATACTTTCTATACTCCTTTTATCTTTCAAACCCTCGATAGCAAATAGCCTCTGCTAAATGCTTTCTTTCTATTTTTTCTGACTGTTCTAAATCAGCAATGGTTCTGGCCACCTTTAAAATCCTGTGATAGGCTCTGGCACTTAATTTTAATGAATAAAAAATCTGCTCCATATATTGTTCTTCTTCCTCCTGTAACTTACAGTAACCGTCAATATCTCCCGCAGTAAGCTGGGAATTGAAATAATATTTAGTTCCCTCATAGCGTATTTCCTGCATTTTCCTTGCTGCCATTACTTTTTCCTTCAGTTCTTTACTTGAAATCTGTTTTTTGGGCTCTTTCAGATGCTCCCATAAGGTTTGTTTTGCTTCTACACAAAGATCCATTCTGTCGTAAATAGGTCCGGAGATTCTGTTCCTGTATTTTTTTATTTCTGCTTCACTGCAGCTGCACCTGTTTCTATCGGGATAAAAGCCGCAGGGACAAGGGTTCATGGCTGCAACCATCATAATATCTGCAGGATAAGTGATACTTCCAAAGCTTCTGGCAATCTGAATTTCCTTATCCTCCAGGGGCTGTCGTAAAATTTCAATATTTTCTCTGCCAAATTCCGGCAACTCATCTAAAAATAAAATACCCTTATGGCTGAGACTGATTACTCCCGGTCTGGGAATCCTGCCTCCTCCTGCCAAAGCCTGTTTTGAAATTGTATGATGGGGATGTAAAAAAGGACGTGTCGTTATGATGGGTCTTTCTTTTTTTAAGAGACCGGAAACACTGTAAATTTTTGATACCTCCAAGCTTTCTTCCTTAGAAAGCGGTGGTAATATAGAGGGGATTCTTTTGGCTGTCATGGTTTTTCCGGTTCCCGGAGGTCCCAGAATCAGCAGGTGATGAAAACCGGCCGCTGCAATTACTGCCGCTCTTTTTACCAGCTCCTGACCCTGAATTTCAGAAAAGTCATAAATTTCCTCTTCCTGAAAACCATTCCCGGACTCTCCCTGTTTTTCTCTTTCTATAAAGGCTTCTCTGTCAGACGACAGTAAAATACCAATCAGATGTTCCAAGGAGGATACTCCTATGATTTTTAAACCATCTACTGCTGAAGCCTCAAAAACATTTTCCTCCGGCAAGATACAATAGGCAAAGCCTTCTTCCTTTGCCATCAGCATCATTGGTAAAACTCCCTTTACCGGCTTAATTTCACCATTTAACCCCAACTCTCCGATATAAATGGTATTTTCCAGGATTTCCTCCGGCAGCTGTTCCATACTTACCAAAATACCCAGGGCAATGGCCAGATCATAGGCGGAGCCCTCTTTTCTGATATCTGCCGGAGAAATATTTACCGTAATTCTTTGTGGTGGTAGTCGAAAGCCGGAATTTTTCAGGGCAACTCTCACTCTTTCCCGTGATTCTTTTACCTCACTGTTTAACAGACCTACTAAATCAAAGCCGGGTAAGCCTGTAGAGACATCTACCTCCACTCCTGCCGGAAAGCTTTGGATTCCATGGATGCCTGCCGTATGAACCTTGCAAAACATAAATCTTTACTCCTTCTCTTTACTTTTTATTTATTCTATTAAGTATAGAACTAGTATATCACTTCTCTTGTTATAGTTCAACAGGAACATAAATTTTATTTCGTTCCTTTCATCTATTCTTTTTACCATATTCTTCAACTATGTTATGAAACTGACTTCCGCATTTTTCCAGTTCCCCTAAGACTTTACCTATTTTTTCACGGCTGTAAAACCAGTTATCTTTGCTGATTTCCTTTGTTATTGTGGGGCAAACAAGAATTTCCGTATCAGGAAACATGACCTGATAATACAGCTTACTTCTTCTGGCATGGTAAGCCTGACAACAAAGCAGTGCCCGTTTGATTTCTATTCCTTTCTCTTCCACAAGCTTCCTTGTATAAATGGCATTTTCATAAGTAAAGGTAGCATTTCTTTCTTGTAAAACAGCCTCCTTGGGAACTTCCTGTTCTAAAAGAATCTGAGTAAAATAATCACTTTCCGTTTCAAAGCCCTCAACGATATTATATCCCAGCCCTTTGGCATATTTTCCGGAGGGGATAATCAGCGGTGCATATCCCTGATGGTAAAGTCCTGCTGCAGTAATTGCCAGGTCGCCTTCATTGGATCCGGGAATGAAAATGACATCCGCCTCCTTTGGTTCATCCTCTAAAAAAATAAAATTTGTAATTTCCTGTAAAAACTTCGCCATCTTCCCTTCTCCTTCCTATCTGTTGGTATTTTTCTGTTATTTTTTCTCATTGTAACATAGGAAGTGAAAAATAAGCTAAAAAAGCAGCAATCATTTCTCTATGCTCTTCCAACCCACCAACCTTGTGGATATTAATTGAAAAAATAAGAGAAAAGCATCCAAATTATCTCTTCAAAATTATAAAATATCTGGAAAACACCATAGCTTCTTAAGGAAGCTGGAGCATTTCATAGTTTATAATCAACCAAGCTCCAACCTTCTTTGATTTTTTTGGAGCTTTTTTTAACTTTTTTGTTATAACATCCAATTTGCAGTTTTTTATATGAAAATAATATTTTCTATATCTAAAATTTGGATGTTCCTCAAGCCTTTTTCTAAATAAGCTCCAAAATTTGGAATATAGGACTCTGTGATTGGCGTAGGTGTGAAAAATAACGAACTGCCAGTTACTTTTCATACCCACACCAATCATTGGCTGATTGGTGTGGAGAATGCAAATAAAAGTGGCACAGAATCTGCCCACCGCTGAAAGCGGTTTTTAAATGGGCAGATTCCGTTACGTTCACTGGCCTGCCTGTGAACAGTAACAACTGCTACTAATTTAAGGCCATTTTTCGTAGGAATGGTTTACTTTATGGAAAAAATATATTAGAATTATGCTGAATAAAATTTTAAAGGAGATGTTAAATATGAATATTTCATCATTGCAAAAAGCAAGATATGAGTATGCTCCCAAGCTTCCCGGAATGCTGAGAAACGGTATTGCCGATATTTGTGTAAATGAAGGCGGAGAAACTCAGAGTGTAGCCGATCAGGAAAAAATCAAAGCACTTTTCCCTAATACTTACGGTAAAAAAGAAATTACCTTCCAGAAAGGACAGAATACTTCTGAAGCTAAAAAACAGATTGTAGGTGTTATCCTTTCCGGTGGACAGGCTCCCGGTGGACATAATGTTATCTGCGGTTTATATGATGCTTTAAAAGCTACCAATAAAGAAAATGAACTCTACGGATTTAAGGGTGGTCCCAGCGGACTTCTTGAAGATGACTACTTAGTTTTCGATGATGAATATATTAATGAGTTCAGAAATACCGGTGGATTTGATATTATCGGTTCCGGAAGAACCAAGCTGGAAACTAACGAACAGTTTGCTGTTGTTGCTGATGTTTGTAAGAAGCACGGTATCACTGCCGTAGTTATTATCGGTGGTGATGATTCCAACACTAACGCTGCTGTTCTTGCTGAATATTTTGCAGCTAACAACACCGGTGTACAGGTAATCGGATGTCCTAAAACTATCGATGGTGACTTAAAGAACGAAGATATTGAATGCTCCTTCGGTTTCGATACTGCAACAAAAACATACAGCGAAATCATCGGTAATATTGAAAGAGATGCTAACTCTGCCAAAAAATACTGGCACTTTGTAAAGGTTATGGGTCGTTCTGCTTCCCACGTAGCTTTAGAGTGTGCTTTAAAAACACAGCCTAATATCTGTCTTGTATCTGAAGAAGTAGCTGCTAAGAAAATGTCCCTCTCTCAGATTGCAGATTACATTGCTGATTCCGTAGAAAAAAGAGCTGCTAAGGGCATGAATTTCGGTGTAGCTATTATTCCTGAAGGTGTCGTAGAATTCGTTCCTGAATTCTCTGTACTGATTCATGAAATCAATGAGCTTCTTGCAGGAAGCAAGGCAGACGATTTCAATGCTCTTCCTACTTGGAAAGATAAATATGCTTTCATTGAAAAAGGATTAACAAAAGAATCCATGGAAGTATTTGCTATCCTTCCTGAAGCAATCCAGCAGCAGTTATTCTTAGAAAGAGATCCTCATGGAAATGTACAGGTTTCCCTGATTGAATCTGAAAAATTATTCTCTGCTCTTGTAAAGGATAAATTAGATGCAAGAAAAGCAGCCGGAACATATACCGGAAAATTCAATGCTCTTCATCACTTCTTAGGATATGAAGGAAGATGTGCTTTCCCTTCTAACTTTGATGCTGATTACTGCTACTCCTTAGGATACAATGCCTTCATGCTGATTCAGTATGGCTACAACGGATATTTATCCAAGGTTTCCAACTTATCTCAGCCCGCCAATGAATGGGTTGCCGGTGGTATGCCTATTACCAAGATGATGAACATCGAAAGAAGACATGGAGAAGATAAGCCTGTTATTAAAAAAGCTCTGGTAGAGCTGGAGGGAGCTCCCTTCAAATTCTTTGAAGCTCATCGTGAAGAATGGGCAGTAGATACCTGCTTCGTATATCCCGGTGCTATTCAATACTACGGACCTACAGAGGTTTGTGATATCACAACAGTTACCCTTGCTCTTGAGCAGGCGAAATAAGAAAGTTAATACTAGTACATTATTTTTATAAAAAAAGCGGAAGCTGTTGATTTACAGTTTTCCGCTTTTTTATTAGTTTTTTTTACTGATGGCAAGCCTTAGCTTCTCCAGACTTCTTTTTTCAATTCTGGAAATATAGCTTCTTGATATTTTCAGCTTATCTCCTATTTCTCTTTGGGTCAATTCCCGATACCCTCTTAAACCGTATCGCATCAAAAGTATTTCTTTCTCCCTTGGCTCCAGTACCTGATCAATTAAATTTTCCAGTCGTTTTGTATCCTCATTCAGCTGAACCAGTTCGGCAAAATCCCGTTGTTCTGCCTCAATCATATCTAAAAGATTAATTTCATTTCCTTCCTTATCCGTACCCATAGGTTCAAAAATTGATACCTCCCTGGAAAGCTTTTTTCTGCTTCTGAAATACATAAGGATTTCATTTGCTATCCTCCCCCCAATGCGTTTTTGATGCACTGAGGGGTTCAGTTTTTCCCAGGCGTTCATCCTCCATATCGTCATCATCATAATCTACATCGGAAAAGTCCACCAATTCCTCTGTTTCGTCATCGTCCTCAGTATTAGCGGATGCTACGGCAGCAATTTCCGGATACTCGATTTCATCATCCCTGACACCAAACAGAATAACATGAGCATTGACACCATCCCAAACCACCTTACGCACGATGGTGCGAATGGCAGCACGTTTCTGTTCAACAGTCATTTCGTCGATGCCGTCCTTGAAGATGGTCAGCAACTGACGCAACAGATCAAACTCAACATCACTAAGAGCGTGCTGTGAAGTCAGACCTTCCAGTTCCTGAATACGCTGTTCAAGAGACTGGTATTCTCCATTCAACTGTTCAATTCGTTTGGTTACATGAGCCTTGGCAGGACTATCACCCATATCCACAAGGGAGTCTACCAGAGAATTGATTTTCTTCTCGGTTTCTGCCTTTTCTTTTCGCATATCATCCAGTCGCTGTTCGTAATCCATGCGATTGCCAGTATAAAATCTGCGACTCTGTTCCAACTGTGCAATGAAAGTATCTTTATCCTCTGCAAGCATTTTAATCTGCTCTACTACAGCCATATCCAATGTGTTGCCATTGGCATTTTTGCTGTTACACACAGAGCGCTGACTGCGTTCTTTCATCTTGCAGACATAGGTGTAAATAACCTTGTCATCTGCAGTTTTACGTTTACTCATTTTCGGATACATACGCTCACCGCAACTACAGAATAGCAATCCGGTCAAAAGTGCTTCGTTGCTGCGTGGCTTTCTGAATGATTTGGATTTATTACGTTCCAGAGATTCCCCGATCTGAACCCATACCTTGCCCGGAACCAGACCCGGATGCTTGCCAACAGATACAATCCATTCACTTGCAGGAAGATACTTTGTGGCTCTGCCTTTTTCCTGATCGGTACGGTTGTAAGCCATGATGCCATGCTTGTTGTCAAAAGCATCTTTCTCTGAGAACAGGTCTGTGTCATTCTGAATAAAGAAATTATAGGCATCTTCATCTGCAATCATATAAACCGGATTCTGCAAAATCGCTTTGATGGAAAATCGGGTAAAGTAATTATTATTCTTTGTCTTAATGCCTTGTTTGATCAAAGCCGCTTCGGTCAATGTCAGAGAGTCTGTTTCAACATATAAGTCATAAATCATTCTGACAATATCCGCTTCTTCCTGTATCAGTTTCAGCTTGCAGGCTTTCTTGGACTTTCCATCAATCGTCACACTCTTAACTGCTTCGGAAGCATAGCCTGTAGGCGTTGTACCGCCAAGCCAACGACCCGTCTTTGCCAGTTCGTGCATATTATCACGAATACGCTCCGCAATAGTTTCACGCTCCAACTGAGAGAAAACAGATGCAATATACATCATGGCTCGTCCCATAGGGGTGCTGGTATCGAACTGCTCTTTAATAGAAACGAAAGAAATATCCAGACGAGCCAGTTCCTCAATCAAACTGGCAAAGTCGCTGATATTACGACTGATACGGTCAAGACGATATACAATGATGGCTTTAAACTTACGCTTTTTGGCAGCATCCATCATTTTCTTAAAGTCCGGACGGTTCAGATTACCACCGGAAAACCCCTCATCTTCATACACAACAACTTTATCTGCAGCTGCATCACCATAATGTAAGCGAATATATTCTTTACATAGTTCTACCTGATTGCCGATACTTTCGCCTTTTCCTGTGAACTTAGACTTACGGGAATAGATAGCTATGATATCTTCATTTTTCCGCATTTTCATATCCTCCTTATCTTGATATGTGATGTGTCTTATGGTATTATAACATAGCGTAGCATTAAAGTAAACAGATTGGAGGTATTTCAATGAAGTCATTGTTTGAAGAAATGGGCGGAACCTATACATTGGGCACAGATGGAATGTATTATCCTGATCTCGCACTACCTGAAGAAGAACCACATTACGGCAAATACGGCAGGATGCGCCTGCATCATTTGAAAGAACACCGCAAGGTGTTGTACAACACACTTTTGCTGGATGGAAAGTTGGTGGAACATCTAAATGAGGTAGATGATACCGCCAACCAGAGAATGGAACTGCTCACCCTGCAAATGAAGGAACGACAGGGTGTAAATGAAGCATTAAAGGCTTGTGACCTGATGGCATGGGTCGGTGCTATGAATAACATCCATAATACGGCAGAAGAAATTGTATTGAGTGAATTGATTTATAACTAACAAGAATCTAAGCCACGACTGCTACTCCTCTCGGAATAACAGCCGTGGCTTTCTTAATTTTCTATGAATTATATCTACGCATATTGACATTCTCGATATTCGAGATATAATAAAATTAGATAATACTCGATATTCGAGAATTGGAGGTGAACCGTGTGGCAAGAGCAAAATTTCAAACGCTGACAGAGCAGATGTTCTACACTTTGCTTTGTCTGAAAGAAGAGTGCTACGGCATGGATATTCTGGATAGAGTTCCTGCCATGACAAGGGGGCGAGTCAATGTTGGCTCCGGTACACTATACACTCTGCTTGAACAGTTCCTGGATGCTGAGATGATTCGTGAAACAAAAGTTGAAGGCAGACGCCGCAGTTATATCCTCACGGACAAAGGCAGAGAAATGTTAGAAAAAGAATGTGCCAGACTGACTGCACAGCTGGCGGATTATCATTTGATTTTTGGGAAGGAGGAAGTCTAATGAAAAACACAAAACGTCGTATTGAACCGTTATCCTTTTTTGACCATACCGGGATTAGTGGACATCTTGAAAAAATGGCTGCAAAAGGATGGATGATTGAAAAAATCATAAATACGGGCTGGGTCTATCGTCGCATTGAGCTAAAAAAAATCCATTTTGCAGTTTCCTATTTTCCAAAGGCTTCTGAGTTCGACCCGGAACCTTCCGAAGAACAGAAAATGTTCCATGACTTCTGCGCTCATACTGGATGGCAGCTTGCCTGCACTTCGGCTCAGCTACAGATTTTCTACAATGAAAGTGAGAATCCCACTCCGATTGCAACTGAACCAGAATTAGAATTACAAGCAATTCATGCTTCTGCCAAAAAAGGATTTATTCCTTCGTACATCGTTCTATTTGTTATTGCGCTTTTACAAGGAGCATTATGGATCAGCAATCTTCTTGGCGATCCGATTGATCTCCTATCCAGTCCGACCAACCTATTTACTGGCTTTGCGTGGTTACTCTTAGCTATTCTTTGTATTGTAGAATTGGTTTGCTATTTCCGATGGCATTCCAAAGCAAAGGTAGCAGCTGAACATGGAGAATTTCTGAAAGTGCCAAGTACATCAACATTCCAAAAGGTAGTGTTGATCCTTATAATTGGAGGAGCAATCTTCTGGGGCGTGAATTACATCATTTGCGGCGATACTTTGCAGAGATGGATTGCAATTCTGATGTGCATCTATATGCCAGCCCTTTTTGTGATCGTCAATGCCACAAAGGAGTTCCTGAAACGCAGGAAGGCATCCAGAGGTGTTAATCGAACAGTAACCATGCTCACCAGTTTCATCGTTGCTTTTGCTATGATGGGTGCAATTACATTCGGAACGCTCTATGCTTCTAACCATGGATTCTTTGCTGACAAAAACGATGAAACCTATGAGTACAGAGGGATGACTTGGGTAATTCATCGAGACGAACTCCCTCTTGTAGTGGAAGATCTCGTGGATGTCGATTTTGACGGTTATATCAAAGAGCGTCGTGGTAATGCGTCGTTGCTCATGGGACAGTTTGTCATGCGTCAGCACCCTCGTTATGATGCTGAAAACCGCAAAGATTATCCGGAACTCGAATATACCATATCCATTATAAATGTTCCTGCGCTATACGAAATGTGCAAAAATCAGACGATAGACAAAAAGGATGAAACCGACAATACTGATATTCCTGAAGGTTTTAAGCGAGTGTACTTGGAACAAGATCCAACCCCATGGAAAGCTAACGAAGTATATCGGTTGGCGTATCAGGACAGCGGTGCTTTGAACAGCTATCTTTTGTGCTACGATGATAGAATCATAGAGATCAGCTTTGATTGGGAGCCTACCGCAGAACAGATGGCTATTGTTACTGAAAAGCTGAATGGCAATTAACCGCAACACAGGAGGTGTGATAAATGGAGAAAATAATAGCTCCTACCATATTGCTCATTATCATGGGCATAGGATTTTACTTTCTATATATAAACGGCTATCTTGTAACAAATGCTAAACGGGCCGTTATGTATATTGGTTCTTTAGGTGGAAGAAAAGCCAACTTCTCTTCTTGCACTGGTTACACGAAACGAGTAATTAAGTTTAAGGAAAGTGGTTCAGTACATTTTAATCTTGCTCTGGAAATATCTAAAGGCGAAGTAACCATGGAACTACTGGATACAAATAAACAATGTATCCTGCAGCTTAGTAATACGCAACCGAGTTCCGTTATTCAGATTGATGCAAAAAAACGATACTTCTTAGTGTTCCGATTTAAGTCTGCTTCTGGTAGCTATCTACTTACTTGGGAATGACAATAGTTTTTTACATGAAAGGTGGTGCATGGAATGGAAAAACGTAATCTTGGGGAGTATCAAGTTGAGATAGACGAAGCTACTACAGCAGAATGGTACATAGTGAAAGAACCATGGGGTTGTGAATGTGGACATTGCCGAAACTTCTTGAAACTGGCACGGAACAATGAATTACCTGATACAGTTCATGCTATTTTGAAAGAACTGAATATTGCACCAGAAAAAGCCACCTATGTATGTGAAATCATGCCAAAAGATGGCGGCCACTTGTATCAATTCAGCTACCGCATTGCCGGTAGCATACTGAATGAAGATACGGCAAAAAGCACGGTTACAGATTGGGGCGAAGTACGATGCTGCCATGAACTTTACCCTCACGGAGCGCCCGGTTTTCCATCTCCGCATTTTGATTTGGAGTTTTGGATAACCCTTCCGTGGATATTAGATGAGAAACAATAGATTGGAGGTAGTAGCCAATGAGAGAAACAACTCGCCACAACATCAATACACCATACAGCCTGCATGATATGAATGTGATCGCCTTTGAGGTCAGCGGCGATGACCTCACCATGCGCACGCAGTCTGGGATGGTTCAAACGACTGCCCCTTATCGCCAACCTGACGGCTATGTGAAGTTCCATGACGTTCAATGGGATTTTAGTTTCGTGTATTTGCTCGGTGTTACCGGGAATGTTGGCACATTTACAGGCGAAAAAATGTTTTTGAAAGACTTTTTCGAGCGATATCAGCAGTTTGGCTTCTCCGTCATGGATGAAACCTATGGCTATAACATGACAAAATACTGTGGCTATCTTACGGCAAATCGAGAGCATTGCGAATGCATCATAGAGATATACCACGAGGGCGATATGGTCTTTGTGGATGAGACGGAATATGTCGGAATGAAAGAAGTTATTCTCAGCCACGACAGCGAGGCAATGCTGTGTCTGGTTCCGGCAGAGGTTGCTGACAATCTGGATGTGTACTGCCTGGACTTTGGATTCAGCTGGGTTTGGAATGGACCGGAAAACGGACGATATCTGAAACGGGTCAATGAGGACTTGGTTGGAGCTATGTTCGGTACCGCTGAATTTATCGACTATCTGAACAGATGGGCGTTCCCTGACTTCCAGTCAAAAATTGTAAGGGGGCTGGGCTGTTATGATTATGAAATTCCAGCGGAGTACCAAAAGCTACCTCGACACAACTTTTAACTCCAACATCAAAAATATTATCCA